>CAZIMR010000153.1:0-4272 GCA_964540215.1 uncultured Puniceicoccaceae bacterium | reverse complement strand
TTATTTCGCGGGTGATCGCTTGGCACGGGCAGTGACGCGAGTAGACCGGATTAAATCGAGTCTCGGTGAGGGTGCTCGCAGCATGCCAGAGACGGCGCTAGGTTTTGCACTCGCCCATCCTGCCGTGAGCACGGTGATTGCAGGCACGCGCAATTCGGAACAAGCCGCCGCAAATGCAGCAGTCTCGGACATGCCGCCACTGGATGTGAAGACCTTGAAGGCGTTGCAGTCGCATAACTGGCGGCGAGCTTTCTGGTATGGGGGTAAGTAAGAGGGTTTAGGTGCCCCCTCCTGAGGTAACCCAGTCGCTACGGTATTTGTCGCGAGCGGGTTTATCCCGCGATGGCGGGTGAGTGGTTGCTGCTCGCTTACGCGTTCTTCTGGCCGGTCACGACTTCCATCAGAGCTTCGACGCATTCGATCTTGGCGCTCGGTATCATACCGTGGCCGAGGTTGAAGATGAAGCCGGGGTTCTTGCCTGCTTGTTCGAGCACGCGGAGTGCTTCGATGCGAACGATTTCTGGAGTAGTCGTTAGTGTGACTGGATCGAGATTACCTTGGATCGCGGTGCCGTGGTTAACTGTGCTGCGCACGTGGCGCAAATTCATCGTCCAGTCGAGGCTGAGGACCGAGGCGCCAGTGTGGATTTGATCCGCGGCTTTGTGGCCCATCCCCTTCGCATAAAGGATTACTGGTACGCGTTTTTTGAGGGCTGTAATAATGTGGCGAATCCAGCGTAGCGACCACGCTTCATAATGGGTGGCTGGGCAAATTGCGCCCCATGAATCGAAGATTTGCAGGGCATCGGCACCTGCGTCGATCTGCATGTGCAGGTATTCGACGATCGCATTGGTGAGCTTTTGCATAAGTGCTTCGAACTGCTCTGGCTGATCCCATGCGAGTTTCTTGATGGCCACAAAATCCTTGGCTGAGCCTCCTTCGACCATGTAGCAAGCAAGCGTCCAAGGAGAGCCGCAGAAACCGAGCAGTGCTTTTTCGCCGCCCATTTTCGTGCGAGTGAGTTTGAGCGCTTCGGCGACGTAGTTGAGCTTCTCGGTGATTTTTGATGGGTCGAGTGCGGCAATCTTCTCTGGTGTATCGAGTAAGTAGTCCATGCCGATGCCCCCTTGGTCGCGAAAATGATAGCCCTGGCCGAGTGCTTCGGGAATCACCAAAATGTCAGAGAAGATGACTGCGGCATCGAGGGGGAAGCGTTGCAGTGGCTGTAGGGTGACTTCGGCGGCGAGTTCTGGTGTGCGCACCATGGTGACGAAGTCGTGCTTAGCCTTGAGTTCGCGATATTCGGGCAAGTAGCGGCCAGCTTGACGCATGAGCCAGATCGGAGGGCGATCAACAGGCTGGCAATGAGCGGCGGCGAGAAAACGTTCACGAGAGTTCATAGTGGTAGAAATTAAGTATTAAAATTAGGACGGAGCGCGATTATGCGCAAATGGTAAACCGTCTGCGGTTTACCTGAAAGTGGTGACTGCAGCGAGTGCCCTTTCGGAGGCTGAAGGAACAATTAGGAGAGAGGTTTACTGCAAATGGCAAAGCCATTAGGAACTTTGATTAATGGCGAGCCAATCGGTGGGTTTTAGAAAGATGTCGTAAAGTGCGGCTTCGGCAGAACCTGGCTCTGGCTGCCAGTCGTAATCCCAGCGCACGAGCGGTGGGAGTGACATGAGAATCGATTCCGTGCGGCCTTTGGATTGCAGGCCAAAGTGAGTGCCGCGGTCATGGACGAGGTTGAACTCGACATAGCGACCTCGGCGGTAGAGTTGGAAATTACGCTCGCGCTCGGTGTAGGGCGCGGCTTTGCGCTTAGCGACGATTGGCTGATACGCTGGCATGAAATGATCGCCTACGGATTGCATGAAGGCAAAGGCTTGCTCGAACCCCCCTGTATTGAAGTCGTCGAAGAAGATGCCGCCGATTCCGCGTGGTTCGTTGCGATGCGGCAGGAAGAAGTATGTATCGCAGATATCTTTGAACTTTGAATACAACTCACTGCCGAAAGGGGCGCAGGCGTCACGCGCGGTTTGGTGCCAGTGCACGGCGTCTTCGATGTGTCCATAATAAGGGGTCAGATCAAATCCGCCGCCAAACCACCAGATGGGTTCACCTGCTGGAGGCTCGGCATAAAAGAAGCGCACGTTCATGTGCGTCGTCGGCACCTGTGGATTGAGCGGGTGACAGACGACTGAGACGCCCATCGCTCGGAATGGTATACCGACCAACTGTGGTCGATTCGCAGTCGCAGAAGGGGGCAGGCTGGCTCCTTGCACATCGGAGAAATTGATGCCCGCCTTTTCAAACACGGCACCGCCTTCGAGCACGCGCGAGCGACCGCCGCCACCTTCGGGGCGGTCCCAATTGTCTTCGCTGAAATGGCAGCTACCGTCCTCCGTTTCGAGGGCAGTGGCAATGCGGTCTTGGAGGTCGAGCAGGTAGTTGCGGACGATTTCTGGATCTACGTTTAGCATGAAAGACAGGAACTTGTTGCAGATTTCGCCGGGGCACAAATACTTTTGAAGATGTCAGAACATCTTTTACCAGACGCGCTTATTGCGAATTTGCCGAAATCGGTGATTATTTTTGGGTGTGGTTATATCGGCAGCGCTCTAGCGGAGGTGTTGTTAGCGTCTGGGGTGCGGGTCGGTGCATTGACCCGCAACGTTGAGAATGCGGCGCGACTGCGGGAGCTGGGAGTGCGAGAGGTAATTGTTGCGGATTTAGACAGTGAGTCTTGGCATGATCAAGTTTCGGGGTCCTATGAGTCAGTGGTGAATTGTGTGAGTTCTGCCGGTGGCGGTATTGATGGCTATCGGAAGTCTTATTTAGAGGGCCAACGCTCAATCCTAAAATGGGCAAAGGGGCGCGCTATTCAAAGTTATTTGTATACCAGTAGCACGTCAGTCTATCCGCAGGATGGCGGAGTGAGGGTTGATGAAGACGCGGCGACTGAGGACGCGCCGCTAACTGGACAGGTGCTGTGCGAGTCAGAGCGTCTGCTGGCGGATGCTGCTGATAACTTTGGTGCGTGGTATGTGTTGCGCCTCGCTGGAATATATGGGCCGAGGCGGCATTATCTGCTGGATATCTTGCGCTCTGGCGAATCGGTGATCCCCGGAGTCGGTGACTATTTTCTGAATTTGATCCATCGCGACGATGTGGTGAGCGCTATCTGCACTGCGCTGCCATGTCACTCATCAGTAACATCTGGTATCTATAATGTTTCAGATGATCAGCCTCCCTCCAAAGCGGAGCTCGCTGCTTGGTTGGCCGCGCAATTGGGGCAAGTGCCGCCGCGGTTTGATCCTGAGCATGTATCGCCTCGCTTAAAGCGCCGAGGCGGGCGGATGCCGAGTCGGCAGATATCAAATGCGAAGTTTCGCGAGACATTCGGATGGTCGCCGCAGTATGCGGATTTTCGTGCTGGTTATCGCGATCTGTTGAGCGCGAAAAAAGTATAAGCGCCTGTGAAAACTGGAGTTGCCAGTTACAGGATAATTCGTATACTTATTGCTTATGCCTTTAAATAAAGTTTCTGTTACCATTTTACTTAAAGAAAAAAGCACTTCCGTCTATTGTATTGCGGTGAATTCGAGGGTGGATGCAGCGGTTTCTGAGATGAATCGGCAGCGTGTCGGTTCGATTATTGTTAAAGATGCCGAGAAGGTGGTCGGGGTTTTTACTGAACGTGATGTATTGACTCGGATCGTCGCTGCTGGGCGTGATCCGAAGACGACGACTGTAAGTGAAGTGATGACGACGGACTTTCTTTGGATCACACAGGATACTTCGGTGGAAGACGCAATGCAGATGATGACTGACAAACGAGTGCGCCACTTACCCGTGTTTGATAATCATCGGCTGCTCGGACTGATCTCGATTGGCGATGTGACGCGCTGGTTGTTAAAGGTGAATGAGATGGAGGCGGAGAATCTCCGCAATTACGTCTTTGGAGAGTATCCTGGTTGATTCATTTTACCTGAATACGTTCCCTGACATTTCCGCAGCGACTCCGACTCCGACTCCGACTGCAATTTTTTTATTCCTAATGAAAGCGGAACCAGTTTCTACGGGTGTTCGCATTTTTGCTCAAGGTGACTAATCGTGAAGAGGCTTCTCGTTCTTTAAAAGGCAGTATTGAGTGCTCCATCGATCAAGGGCGGTGCTGTGATTATTTTTGCCTCACTCGGAGTGGAGTCAGTCATTCGATGAATGAGGATGATGGGCGTTCATCGCCATCTGCGACGGCTCTCGAATGAG
>CAZIMR010000152.1:0-4274 GCA_964540215.1 uncultured Puniceicoccaceae bacterium | reverse complement strand
TTGTTGTTGGCAGCAAAGCGAATACGCTGTTTTTCTTGATCCGCGCTGACTTCGGCGGCGTAGGCTTCGCGCTTCTCAGGGTTGAGTAGACTATTGCAAACTTCAGTCACTAGGGACGCATCCCCGACGCGCACGACGGGTTGGTTGTAGTGCGGAGCGATCTTGATTGCGGTGTGCGCCTTGCTGGTTGTGGCGCCGCCAATCAGCAGAGGCTGTGTGAAGCCGCGCTTTTTCATTTCATCAGCGTTGAAAATCATCTCATCGAGTGAGGGCGTGATCAGGCCTGAGAGGCCGATAATGTCGGCGCCCCATTCTTGCGCTTCTTTCAAGATTGCGTCGCAGGAGACCATGACGCCGAGGTCTTTGACTTCGTAATTATTACACGCGAGGACCACGCCAACGATATTTTTGCCGATGTCGTGCACGTCGCCCTTGACGGTCGCGATTAGAAATTTACCCGCGGAGGAGCTCTCAGTGGAATCGCCTTTTTCGGCTTCCATGAATGGCAGCAGGTGAGCGACGGCGCGCTTCATCACGCGGGCGCTTTTCACCACTTGCGGGAGGAACATATCGCCATCGCCGAACAGTTTTCCGACGACCTTCATGCCGGCCATCAACGGCCCTTCGATCACGTGGAGTGGACGCGGGTATTGGAGCCGCGCTTCTTCGGTGTCGGCGTCGATGTGCGCGACGATCCCTTTGACCAATGCGTGGGACAGGCGCTCTTCAACGGTGCCCTTGCGCCAGTCATCCTTTAGCTCAGCCGTTTTTTTTTCCGCGACAGCAGGCACTGCACCACTGCCAGATTTAAGAAAGGTTTCGAGGATTTCTGGATTTTTTTCGGCGGTGGCGCGTTCGAATAGCGCGCGCAGCACGTTCATGCCTTCGAGCATGGCGGCGTTGATGCGTTCTTCGGGGGTGCCGGTGCCGAGTGTGATGGTGCCGGCTTTAATGGCTTCGGCAAAGTCGATGAGCTTTTCGGTGCCTTCGTCGTTACGATTCAGGAGCACGTCTTCGACCAACACCTTGAAGGCTGGGTCGATCTTGTCGTAGTCCATCAGCATGCCTGGATTGACGATGGCCATGTCCAGGCCCTTCGCAATTCCGTGATGGAGGAAGGCGGCGTGCATGGCTTCGCGCACTGGATTGTTGCCACGGAAGCTGAAGGAGATGTTGGATAGTCCGCCACTGGTGCGTGCGCCGGGGCAGCGTTTTTTGACTTCCTCCACGGCTTCGATGAAATCGACGGCGTAGTTGTTGTGCTCCTCCATGCCAGTGGCGACGGTGAGGATGTTGAGGTCGAAAATGATGTCCTGCGGATCCATACCGACCTCTTCGGTGAGGATCTTAAAGGAGCGCTCTGCGATGGCGACTTTGTCGTCGCGCGTGGCTGCTTGGCCCTTTTCGTCGAAAGCCATGACGATGGTCGACGCTCCATAGCGCATGATCTTTTTGGCCTGCGCGCGGAACTCGTCTTCACCGCCCTTGAGGCTGATGGAGTTGACGATGCACTTACCCTGAACGCACTTGAGCCCTGCTTCGATGACCGACCACTTGGAGCTGTCGATCATGATCGGCACCTTGCAGATGTCTGGCTCGGAGGCGACCAAGTTGAGAAAGCGAGTCATGCAGGCTTCGCCGTCGAGCATGCCTTCGTCGAAATTAATATCAATGATCTGCGCGCCTTTTTCGACTTGCGATAGCACGATCGCGAGTGCGCCAGTGAAGTCGTCGTTTTTGATCAGCTTCTTAAAACGCGGGGAGCCGGTTACGTTCGAGCGTTCGCCAACATTAACGAACGGTGTTTCGCCCATGATGATATTGAAGGCTTCGAGCCCACTTAGGCGCTGTGCAGGCGCCGGAGTGGGGATCGCGCGGGGCGCGTATTGGCTGACTTCTTGGATGATGGCTGCAATGTGATCTGGCGTGGTGCCGCAGCAACCGCCGACCATGTTGACTAGGCTGTCCTTGGCAAAACTGCCGACGGCGCCGCCAGTGTGGGCGGGTGTTTCGTCATAACCAGTGGCGGCCAATGGATTCGGTAGGCCGGCATTTGGATACACGTGTACGTAGGTGTCGGCTACGCGGGAAAGATCTGCGAGGAACGGCCGCATGAGATCGGCGCCGAGGGCACAGTTTAGGCCGACGCAGAGTGGCTTAGCGTGACGAATAGAATTCCAGCAAGCCTCAACGGTTTGGCCAGAAAGCGTGCGGCCCGAGAGGTCGGTGATGGTGACCGAAATGATCACTGGCAGGCGCGCTTCCTGGGTGTCGAAGAAATCTTCGATCGCGTGCAAGCAGGCCTTGAGGTTGAGCGTATCAAAGACGGTTTCTGGTAGAAGCAGATCCACGCCGCCTGCGACGAGGTCTTCGACTTGTTCGTAGTAGGCTTTGTACAGTTCGTCGTAACTGGTGGCGCGATATTCAGGACGGTTGACGTCTGGCGAGAGTGAGCAGGTGCGGTTGGTTGGTCCGATGGCGCCAGCGACGAATGTTGGGCGGCCTTGTTCTTCGGAGACGGCATCGGCGACGCGGCGCGCGAGCTTGGCGGATTCGATGTTGATGTCACGCACGCGGTGCTCGAGGCCGTAGTCGGCTTGGGCGATGGTGGTGCCAGAGAACGTGTTGGTCTCGATGATGTCCGCGCCCGCTTCGAGAAACTGGCGGTGGATCTTTTCGATAATCTCGGGGCGAGTAATACTGAGGAGGTCGTTGTTGCCCTTGAGATCGCCCTTATCGTTGTCGAACGACGCGTTGCGGAAATCCTGCTCCTCCAACTTGTATTGCTGGATCATCGTCCCCATCGCACCGTCAAGAAAGACGATCCGCTCTGCAAAGAGGTCGGCGAGGAGCTGACCTTTGGCGGTCAGTGGTTTAGTGAAAGTATTCTGGCTCATGGAATGTAAATATCAACATATCATTATATATTGATATGTTATAGCAAGCATAGATTTTGCCCAGTCATTAGTAGTGAATCAGTAAAAAATGGGTCTAAATGGCTGACACTGTAAATAATTGTTGGCGTGGATGCTGAGAGTGTGCACTGATTCAAGTGATGGACATTAATGCACGGATCTCAAAAGAATGGCGCCGCCGGATGCTGTTTATGCTGTTTATGCTTTCTACGATTTCAGCTTGGTTCTTGTGGGATGGATATGTCGCATGGCCGAACGAGGCGCAGCGGCATGCGGAATTTGTCGAGATTGAGGCGGCGTTGGTTGAGTCTGGTAAAATTGAGGCAGTTCTCCATCAGGGGCACGGAGCCAAGGTGAATGAATACCTCCGCATCGAATGGGAGCGTTATGCGAAAAAAGCTGGGTACAAGCGCGATATGCCGAAGGAGCGCACCGATGCGTCAATTCGTGAGCAGTGCATGATTGGTTGGGTGATGATGACTGGCTCAATGTTTTTTGGTTTGTGGGTGCTCTGGAACCACAAGTTGTGCGTGCGCGCGGAGGGCGAAGTGGTGATCGGCACGTCAGGTCAGCGTGTCGAGTTGGACTCCATCCTGAAGATCGACCGCAAGCTGTGGGAGAAAAAGGGCATCGGCTACGCGATCTATGAAGTCGACGGGAAGATGCAGCGGCTTTGCCTCGACGATCACAAGTTTTTTGGCTGTCAAGCCATCATTCTTGAGGCTGAGCGCCGCATTAAGCAACGAAGCGAGCAGCAAGCTTAATTGCGCAATCGCTCGACATTCGTTTTCAGGCACCTAGTGCTTGAGTTATATGAATCATCTGCTCGAACAATTTCCCAATATTCCTGAATCTTCCTGGCCTGTGCTTGAGCGCTGGGCTGTACTGTTGCGAGAGTGGAATGAGAAGATTAACCTCATTTCGCGTAAGGATATCGAGCATCTGGAGGATCGCCACCTGTCGCATTGTTTGGCGATTACCAATCATTTGAAGTTAATGAATGGCACCCGAATCATGGACGTCGGCACGGGCGGTGGCTTTCCTGGCATTATTATGGCTATCTGCTATCCGCAGGCGCATTTTACTTTGATCGATTCGATTGGTAAGAAGATCACGGTAGTGCAGGATTTGATCGACCAGCTTGGATTGAAAAATGTCGAGGCTAAGCAGACTCGCGCAGAGGAGGTTAAAAAGCAGTTCGACTTCGTGACCGGGCGTGCGGTAAAAAACCTGCCTGAGTTTTTCATGTGGATTAAGAACAACGTTCGCCGTGGTGAAAAGAACACGATCCCGAATGGGGTACTCTACTGGAAGGGCGGCGAAATGGATGACGAGTTGGAAGTGCTTGGTATTCGCCCG
>CAZIMR010000151.1:0-4289 GCA_964540215.1 uncultured Puniceicoccaceae bacterium | reverse complement strand
CCAACTTTACCCTGACCGCCGAAATGGTCGAGGATCCGCTGCCCACTCTCACCATGCTCAAAGAGCAGAGCGCACATCTGCAACAGGATGTCTGGCGTGCCGACATCAAACGCTTTGCCACTGGATTTGAGAAGATGCACGGCTTCACGCTTGAGTTCAAGCCGCTGGCCGAAGAGGCACTCATTCAAGCCGCGCTCGAAAGTACCCGCAGTATGCAGTCACTCTGCGAAGAAAAATTCAATGAATTCGAACATGGCCTCACTATAATTCATCGAAATAGCGGCCAAACAGTTTTCAGGCTTGGCAAACTGGCGATACAAGACCCCGATAAGGAACTCTCAAAATGGGTGGTGCGCAGTATCGAAGGCTTGAAGAAGGATCCTTAATTACTGAGGCTGACCGACAGCCAAATGCCTCCTACAGTCGCCACAAGAGCGCCCACTTCAATCTCACTCTAGGCAATCTTGCCAATTTATCATCTTCACACGCCTCGCGCTAATTTCTAATTTTATTCCCTATGCCTGAAGGAAAAGCAGTCAGCCAAATGTTTGCCGGTATCGCCGGACGCTACGACGTGGCCAATCACCTCTTAAGTGGCGGCATCGATTTCTATTGGAGGCGCGTCCTCACCCGTATGGTCAAATCCCGTGCGCCAAAAGACGTGGTTGATCTCGCCACCGGTAGCGGTGATGTCGCCTTCAAACTCAGAGACCGCCTCGGCTCTACAGTTGCCGTTAAGGGCCTAGACTTCTGCGAACCGATGCTCGCAGTGGCACGACGCAAGAAGACACAGCACACAGCTTACTCGGACATCGAGTTTAACTTTGGCGACTGCATGGACCTGCCCTTGCCCGATGCATCCGTGGATGCGGTGACGATCTCTTTCGGAGTGCGTAACTTCGAAGACCGTCAACGTGGTCTGAAAGAAATCCTACGCGTACTGCGGCCGGGCGGCCGGCTCTTCGTGCTCGAATTTTCACAACCCGATCGCTGGTTCCGTCCATTTTACTACCTATATCTAAAGTATATTCTACCACTCGTAGCAGGTATCGCGACGGGTGATAAAAGTGCTTATGATTATCTAGCAGGCACCATAGAAAACTTTCCGACCAAACAAGCACTAGCCGAGCAACTCAAGCTCGCTGGCTACGAGTCGGTAAACGCCACTGGGCTGACCTTCTCGATCGTGGCAATTCACGAAGCGCACAAACGATAACCAGCCGAGCGAGGGCGACTCGCCTTGGTATTTCATCGTGCTTGGCCAGTCTGCTCAATTCGCGCAGACACCTATTAATCAATCACACAGCACAGCGCGCTAAAAAATTAGTAGCCTTTTTGGCGCAGTACATTCTGCAGTTGATCCTGAAAACTCTGCAGATCTTCTGGATTCGGGCGGTAATCAGGGTCATCTCCTGGAATTAATCCCAACTGACCGGTGCTAGATAGCTGCCAGCCGAGCTTAACGCCATCGGTAAAGACCACTGAGCCATTCACCAATGCGCCAGGTCGCGGAATCGCATCCACATCAACTGTCACACCACCTGGCTCAGCCTCTGCGAGCTCAGGCGCTTCGGCTTGCGCGTCGACAGCTGTCGTTTCTTCGGTTTCTGGCTCCGCAAAAACAATGTTCAAATCATCGACGAGGAAGCGTACATCCATGTAGGTCATTGAGACTGAGAACTCTTCGCGCAGCAATCCCTGCACCTCAGCGAGTGATTTGCCATCGGCAATCCAAGTGGACACGGCAGTTTTTTGAGAATCAGTGAGCGACATAGAAAAAATATACGGCTTAAAACGGGTCAATGAGAAGACCGAAAGAGAGAGAGAGAAGTTGCTAAGCTCCTTTAATTGAAAACAAGCACGATCAACCCAAAATGCGAACCAATTTTATTTGGCGCAGCCCTGCGAGAGCTGCTTAATCAAATAATCAACGCCGCGCTTCACACTGGCGTCTTGTTCCATCATGTTCTCAACCTGCTTGCAGGCATGAATCACAGTGCCGTGATCACGCCCACCAAAGGCATCACCAATCGCTTTCAACGGATCGCTGGTCAAGGTGCGGCTAATATACATCGCCACCTGACGCGGAAAGACAATACCACTGGTGCGGCGGCGACCAATCAGCTCACTAAAGCGGATTTGATAGAAATCGGCCACTTTTTTCTGGATCTGGTCAACAGTGACCTTGGTCAACGTCTCTTCGTGCAACAAATCACTTAATAGGCGCTCGACCGCTTCAAGGTCGAGCTTCTGGTTAATCAAAGCATCGTAGCTCGCAATCCGAGTGAGTGCACCTTCCATACGGCGCACATTGCGTGAAACACGCTCGGCTAGAAAATTCATGATCGCTGGATCGAGATGAATGTCCATTGCGGCTGCCTTATTACGCAAAATCGCAACACGCGTCTCAAAGTCAGGTGCTTGAATGTCGGTCACCAAGCCCCACTGGAAGCGCGAAATCAAGCGATTCTCAAGGCGCTCGATCTCATTGGCTGGGCGATCACTCGCGAGGAAGATCTGCCGCCCCGACTCAAAGAGATCGTTAAAAGTATGAAAGAATTCTTCCTGAGTGCTCTCTTTCCCTGAGAGAAAGTGAATATCATCAACCAACAGCGCATCAAGAGTGCGGTAATACTTGCGGAATTTGGTTAACTTATTCTCACGAATGGCATGAATAAACTCATTGGTAAATTTCTCGGTCGATACGTAGGCAATACGTGCCTTCGGATTATTGACCAACATCTGATGCGCCACTGCATGCATCAGGTGAGTCTTACCTAAACCAGTCTCGCCATAGACAAACAACGGATTGTAAGCACGCCCTGGAGCATTAGCCACTGCCATACTCGCCGCATGAGAGAGTTGATTACCTGCCCCGACCACTAAGTTGTCGAAGGTATTACGAGGATTGAGGAACGTTCGACGCGTCTGCGACACCTCGACTCGATTCGAAACCGCATCTGCCGAACGTGCTTCGCGAGTATCCTGAGTTTGAGGATTGATACGATTCAACGAATGAATGGACGAATCATTCCCTGATTCAACTGACTGGTCTTTGGCGACTTCGATAACGACGGTCACCGCCGTGCCTGCAAAACTACGTGCCTGTTGGGAGATTATATCCAGATAGTTATTCTCAATCCAAATCGCATTGAATTCGTTGGGCGCGGTGAGCACCAGCTTTGCATCAGAGTCTTGCGTGCATCTGAGCTCCTCAAACCACATAACATACAGGTCCTGAGGAAAGAGGTTTTTAAGCTCTTGGTTGACGCTTTCCCAAAGAGAAAGGGCGGTAGTTGAATCAGACATTAAAATTGGAAAATAGAGATTTGTTAACAGTGCGTGTCACAGTGTGACTGGGTAGCAGAGACGCATAATGTGGGGTTTTAAAAAAAACTGGCGGCTAAATTCCACTAAAAACGTTTCAACTGTGGATAAAACGTCTTAATAAGTTGGTAAGTAACTAAACAACAATGACTTGAAATTAAAAAAGGAAGGTAAAAGGAAAGTAACAGTAAAGTAAAAGAAAGGTAAAAGAAAGGTTTTCTATAGTAAAATGAACGAAAATTAAATCGTGAACAGGTAAATCGCACACCCTAGAAATGAAAAAGCGACACTCGGATGCGCTTGGCAAGGTCAACTTCTCCACAAGTTATTCACAATGTATTCTCAATAACTTTTTGGGAATTCTTTACGACAATTCCACAGAGCTTTAACAATTTCGTTAACCCCTGAAAAAGCGTGGTTTCCACAATTATCGGAACATTATTTTGACTCTTTATAAAAACGTTATGTTTGATTATTACTATTTTGATTATGCACGTTCTTTATTTGCCGATTTTCGCCATGTGAGCAATCAGTCGCTCGTTAAATTCGGCAGCGGAATCATGGCCCATTTGCTTCAACGAGCGCATCATCGCAGCCACTTCAACGAGTCGCGCCATATCCCGCCCCGGGCGAACCGGGATCTCGATTAACGGCACCTTCATTCCAAGCACCTCGAGATGGTTCTCTTCGAGCCCAGTGCGATCCTCATTCATTCCTGTGGTCCAATTGATAAAATTGATGATCACATCAATGCGTTTGTTCAAGCGCACCGAACGCACGCCGAATAACTCGGCAATGTTAATGATGCCGAGGCCACGACATTCCATATAGCCGCGACTCAACTCCGATGAGGTGCCCATCAGCTCTCGATCGCTCAAGCGTTTAACATGAGTTAAATCGTCGGCCACCAAGCTATGCCCACGCTCAATCAGCGCCAGTGCACACTCGCTCTTACCCACCCC
>CAZIMR010000150.1:0-4290 GCA_964540215.1 uncultured Puniceicoccaceae bacterium | reverse complement strand
ATGATCTTGGCGTGCGGCGCTCTAAGAGTGATCGTGGTTGCATGGCTAGTTCTACGGTTGAAGATTATATTAAGCACATATACCTCATTTCTGAGAAATCGGGAAAGGATCAGGTTTCGATGGGCAGTGTTGCTGAAGCCTTGGGGGTCGTGCCTGGTACCGCGACCACGATGGTCAAGGCATTGGCCGATGCCGGTCTGGTCGACTATGCGCCGCGGGTCGGAGTCCATTTGTCGGTGCATGGCCGCAAGCTGGCACTGCATGTGTTGCGGCGGCATCGTTTGATTGAGCAGTTTCTAGTCGAGGTACTTGGCTTTGATTGGTCGGAGGTACATGCAGAGGCCGAGTGCATGGAGCATGTAGTTTCGGATCTATTGCTTGAGCGGATCGATCAATATCTGGGTCATCCCACAGAGGATCCGCATGGAGACCCGATCCCTTCGGCAGCAGGTGAGTTATTGCACGGCAACTCAGAGAGTTTGGAAGCGTGCTCTTTGGATACGCAGCTTTCTGTGGCGCGTATAACCGACCAAGACCCTGACTTTTTGCAATACATCGCCAGTGCTGGGCTCAACCTCGGCGTGTCCTTGCGCGTGGTGGCGCGCAACTTGAGCTCAGAATCTGTGCGTCTCGAAGTCGGGCCAGCGAATGAGAGCCTAACTTTGGGCTTGGGCGCAGCGGCTAAAGTGTTGGTGCGCGAGGTTTAATCTGAATTCTTCCGTTTTCGGCGTGCGACGAAAGTGGCGTTACTGAGGAAGACGAGACCCTGATTGGCCGTGATTTGACGCAGTGTACGCATCGCTCCATTGATCGTGTTGAGCTGTGGATTCGTCTTGGGCTCTTGCACCTTTAATAGGATGAGCGGCGCGAGCAGGCTGCCCAGAATAGAGGTCACGATGGCTCCGCGATAGACCGTGATGATCTCGATATCTATGCCGTCGGCACGACTGAGGATAATGCCAGCGAGCATGGCGGCGATCGTGGCCGCGATGGAGGTCGTGGTTAAATTTAAGCTGATGCCTGCGGCTCGGTTACTTTCTGGGATTAGCTTCAAGAGCAGATTAAAGGAGGCTAGCAGGTATCCAATTGCCATCGCGCCTCCCCAGATCCAGATCGCATACATCCAGTTCAAAGAATTGACTGTCAGAAATGCCCAGCCAATATCGCCACAGCGCCAGGCAATAAAGCAAATGATCAATACTGGGATTGCCCCATGTCGATCGATGAGTTGGCCCCAGAGACGAGAAGCGACCATTCCTGAGATTGTCGCAGTGATGGTGTACCCAGTGAATGCCGCAGGTGAGACACCTAATTGATTGAGTGCATACAGAGGCGTAATTGCCCCACTAAATGCCATCCAAAAGCCAGCGTATGTGCCGAACAGCACAAAGCGCAGCAGCGGTGTCTCTTTGCGCAGACTGCTGATCTCGTTGATCCAATTTGTATTTGTAATAGCACCGCCAGTTGGATCTTTGGAGACGATCCGGTGCTGGATGAGCATCGAAATAAAGCGCCCGAAGACTGCGATGCCTGCTAAAATTAAATACCCGGTGCGGGAGGCATCGAAAGTATACAGCAGCAAGAGGCTCAGTAGCATGTAGCACAAGTTACTGATACTGGTGCTGTGGTTTCGGTTGCCCATATAGCGCCCACGGATGCGTGAGGGCACGAAGCAACTGAGCCATGCCATCCAACTAACCTGCAGGAAAGAGGCGGAAAGCGAGACGAAGCCAAAAAAGATGGTGAAGAACAGCCCCACTACATCAGGATCGTCCACGGGTAAAAAAGCAATGCCCACCAAGCCGCTCATCCAAAGGCCGGTGTTGAGCCAGCCTTGGCTAAGGGTGAGGTCGCGTGTGCGCATGAAGCGGCCGATGAATGGAATCAGCAGAATGTGGATTGCATTGGCTAGTGCGGGCATGGCCGCGATCATACCAAACCAAAAAGGGCCTACATTAAAATATGCATTTAGCAGCCCGGCCATTAGGAAGCCGCCCGGGAGGGAGAGGATCGTCCACGGTGTCGCGCACAAGCCCTCGATGGTGCTATTATGCAAATTACGCCGTGTCTGGCTCATTCTCTGATGCATTGTGACCCGACTAGTGCATCTGCGCGGGGTAGTAGATGCTGAGTGCTTGGATGCTTTCGGTCAGAGCGGTCGCATGTGCTGTGTCGGCATTCTGCTTGGCTTTCATGGCCGCTAGGATGACGGCGTGGTGCTTGAAGAGGCGCTCGGCGTAATCGGCTTGGCTGGGCTTGACACGCTGTGTTAGGTAGTAATCGCTGATGGTCTCGATGATTTTTTGTGCGTGCTGCTCTTTGTTGAGCACCCATCGAGTGGATTGATTGTTCGACTGAGCATCCGTCTTACCTGCCAAATCGGCTAGCATATGGGTTGCTTTGGTCACCGTTGCGGCGTCTTCGAGCATGCTGTCGACACGAGCGCTATCGTTGTAGATCCCGCAAGGAACTTGGCAGTGCGCCTCAACAGTTTGCGCAACAATAAAGGGTACGCTTAGGAGGGAGAGTGCGAGTGCGAATTTGTTGAGTTTTGCTGTCTTCATGTTTTTGGAAGAGAATGACTGGTGGTTAAATCGTTGAGCGAAAACGGCTTTGTTTACTCTCGAATGTCGGTAGGGATCTTATTCTCAACAGGAATGATGAGCAGAGGGGTCTTTGATTTAACCCATACATTTTGCTCCTTAAAGAATTTAGCTGAAATCACCTCGCAGGCTTCACCGATTGTTTCGATGGGCATGCGGATGCCTTTGGGCGTAGTGTTAAATTCATGGGCGGCACTGTGAATACGACTTGCGGTCGTTGCGATATCGTCCTCCTCCGGAATTTGAGCGATCCAGCCGACGATATCTTTTTCTTTTAGTGAGCCGTCGGGGTCGGAAACCAGCAGGACGTTTTGCTTCTTAACTGCCGGCGGGCGTAGAGCCTTTTCTTCTTCTTCTGCTTTGAGTTCCATTTCGATTTCTTGCATGATGCCAGCGATCTTGCGGATGTCGGGCTCGTTGCGTTGCAGGATAAACTTGAGGGTCTCGATGTCGATTTTAGGCATGGTGGGAAATTGTTAATAGTGTAAAAGTGTGCAGGTCTTAAAGTTCGCTATCAGGTGTGGGATTGTGGCATCGGGCAATCGAAAAGTGCGTGAATTTATTTTTCGTAGATTAGTTCGGCTCGATTAAGTGCCGGGCTCAGGGCATCCATCGAGTCGATGAATGTGTAGTCGGGAGTAAGGCCCCAGTTCCAGGTTTTGCCGAGGATGTAGTACTGCACTGATAGTGCTTGGTCGCTGCTGGGAATGCCGATGATCTTGGCAATGTCCTCATCGTGGTTGCCGATGTACTCATCCGTTGAAAAGATCCGAAGCTGCTGTCGGACCTCTGACGCGTGAGCCACGACGGCTGGGTGCAGGAGGAAAAGCTGCTCTGCGATATCCCATGCAGTCTTCCCTCGGTGGTTGACTACGGCAGTGCTGCACTTGCGCTGGATCAGCTCTTTTGCGACCTCCGGATGGGCGTACGTGCAGGCCCAGTGAAGCGCGGTGTGATCGTACTGCGTCTGCGTATCGATGACATCAGCAACTGCGTGCGGATGGATCTCTTCGAGCACGATCTTCATGATTTCCAAGCGGCCATAGCGGGCAGCGCGTATCAGAGGCGTGACGCTCTTCTGAGCGTCTGTCAAGTCACTGCCCTGCAGGCACAGGTTGTAGTGCACGCTGCCAGCTTGGAAGAGCTTTCGCACTGTGTCTGGGTCGTCCTGCTGAATCGCCAGGTGCAGCTGGAAGGCATGCCGCACTGTCGCCGCGCTTAGATCAACCATACAGTGGCTGTCGTCAATACCGCTGAGGAAGCGCAGTGGTTGATGGATTTCTGGGTTGAAGAACGGGTGCTTGAGAACGTCGGCAAAGCTCTGCGGCCGGCGAGAGGGGTCCGTCTGCAGGCACCACAGCACCAGGTCTTGCGCAACCGGCCACACCAGCTTAGACACTTCCATCAGCTTGTGCTCCTCCCACACGTACGCCAGCTGGCGAAGCTCTTCGGGGCGCACGATGTTGTCAGTTGCCGAGACGAGGAAGGGCATCGCTCCCTCATACGATGCCAGGCTGTACATTACCATGCCGAACGACCAGACGTCAAAGGTCGCACTGGCCCGCACTTGCTTCTCCTTAGGCAGCTCCTGCAAGTACCGCGTCCATGGAGCGCGCTTTGCTTGTGGCAGCACGGGCTCAGGCTCAGGCTCAGGCTCAGGCTCAGGCTCAGGCTCAGGCTCAGGCTC
>CAZIMR010000149.1:0-4300 GCA_964540215.1 uncultured Puniceicoccaceae bacterium | reverse complement strand
CACAGCGATTAAGCCCCAAGTCACACCAGTAGACAAAGCGAAAACCTGCCCCAGTTGAGAGAAAATCAGGTAGAATGCGATAAAGGCAGCAGGAGTGCCAAACTCGGCCAGCATATCCTTATAGCTCGATCCAGCAGCCACACGCTCATTCACGGGAAACTCCACCTTGGCCAACATGATCAGATAGACCACGGCAGGGATAAACATAAGACCGATCAAAATACGCCAATCATTTGCAACCACACTGCTTAAGCCGATCGCAAGCACACCACCCAGCACCAAACCACCGGGCCAGGCAGCGTGCAGAATGTTCAACCATTTTGATTTTTCATCTTTAAACAAGGTGGCAACCACGGGATTAATAAAGGCCTCAACCGTGCCGTTACCGAGGCCGAGAATAACCGAGCCCCAATACAAATAGTTCCATGCGCTCGCCTGAGCGGCGGCAAGGTCAGTCACGTCCGCGTTGACGATCGAATATGCCTTCATCGCCATCGCGCCAAAGATCGCGTAACAGGCAAAACTAAAGAACATCGCGAACTTATAACCTACGCGGTCAATGATCAGACTGAAAACAATGATACTGATCGCAAATGGCCAGATACCTGCACCGAAGAGCTCGCCGCCTTGCACTTTATCAAAGCCAAATTCAGCAGGCCACAAGTTACCATCGTTAATCAAAAAGGCTCTGATGATAAAAGCCATCGCGGTAGTAATCAGAGCGATAAAAGAGCCCCAAAATACGATTTTGTCGTTTTTACTATGTTTCATGGTATGTGTGTTTTTGGTTTGAGATTATTTCGAATTAAATTTGAGAACGTAAGACCATCGAAGATGCACGCCGACGACGGGAAGAGGTTTTTTCACTAAAGCTACGTCGATACTTAAGCGGGGTAATCTTCAACTCCTGGCGAAACGCACGCGTCATATTTGTTTGATCATTAAAGCCGCAGTGGACTGCAATTTCCGCCAGTCCGACAGACATCTCACGCAACATCTTGCACGCAGCATTCAGGCGCGTCCGACGCAGATACATCAAAGGAGTGAGGCCAAAGGTCTTTTTAAATAAACGCTCTTGCGAGCTCACCGAAATTCCGCCGACTTTGGCAATCTCAGCCACCGACAGTTTCTCCCTATAATGCGACCGCACAAAATTAACAATTCGGCGCATTTCAGGGTGTTCCGAATAGACCGCATCTGAGTCGCGAATGATTCGTGCCACGCCAGCCAATCCAACCACTGCCCCGTCATTATTAAACAACGGCACTTTTGTGGTGCACAACCAGTCAAGAGAACCATCCACAGAAGGCACCAACTCAATCTTATTATAAATCGCCTGCCCGGAGTGAATCACACGTTGGTCATCCGCGTAAAATCCATCCGCCAAAAAGTCTGGACTGTAATCATAGTCTGTCTTGCCGATCAAACACTCCATCGATTCCTCTCCGAGCGTCTTAGCAAAACTCTGTCCACCAGCCATGAAACGACTTTCGCGATCCTTTGCAAAGAAGAACGCACCGGGCACACAATCAAACAACGACTCCATCAACTGGCCGGGGCGCAAAGACTGGCAAAAGGACTCCTTCAGGGCCTGTGGGGTAAATGTATCAGCAGAAAATGACTTCATTAGAAAAGAATAAGACAGCACCAGCTGACACTATTTGACAAGAAATTAATCTAAAAAACTTTCAATTATCACCAACTGTAAAATCTAAAATAAAATCAAATAATTACATTAAATACTGTATATTATATACTTACAAAAAAACAATTCGAAAATTAAATTGCCAGATCACGTCAACATTGATCCAGTAATTAGCCGCATACGAGCAATTTAAAAACCACAGTAAGCCTTCACACCTCAAGAGAACCGCGCCTCAGAAGTGAATTCGTCATCACAGCATCAAACACTGTCGCTAAGCCCCTCAGCAAACAATCCGCCCCATCATCATTAATCTGCAACTTCAATTCCTCGACCGTACTCGGCAAAATACGCACCAACAATCAGAATATGACGTGCTTGAAGCCTTCGATGGTCAGGGCTCCAGCACCCCAAAGGCTCCTATCGCAGCAGAAGCCATTGAGCAACTCAGTCAGTTGGCCGAACCGCAGCGACCCTTCTTTCTCGCAGTCGTTCTGATCCGTCCGCACCTAGCTTTCGGCGCCGCAAAAAGTATCTAGACCTTCAAACCAAGGTCGAACTACCACCGATCCCAAGTCCCTAAAAGCCCAGCCATAAAAGGACCTGACACGGCTCCGACAAGTACATGAAATACAATTGCGGGCAGCGCGACCAACGCACCGTAACCAAATTTGCTAATATTGTGCGACGCCAGGATGCAGACTGTTTCAGCTGCGCCGACCTGCAAATAGAACAGATTCTAGAACAACTTAAAAATACAGCCGATATAAACAACACAATCATCCTTCACAGGGGCGATCATGGTTGGGATCTACGCGACGCGAGAAAGCATTCACTAGTTAAAGAGCCCCGACACTCATTATTCACACACAAAACCTGACGATATTTGTCAATTTATAGATGTATTAATAATTCTATCATACCAGATAAGACTGTCCATAAACAATCAATTTAAATACACATACAACTCCAAGACATATACTTATAAGATTAAAGCCACACCAGAAAAGCACATCTTTCATCGTTTAAAAAAATACATTTGGCAAAAATATGATTGTTCTTTAGAAAGTTTTTTGCATAAATAGCAACTTATACATCGATTCGATGTCAGCTACCACGCTAAACTAAATTACTTTTTATGGCATACAAAGATAAATACTCCAACGATCTCGGGCTCACGCTCGGCATGCTCACGCTCCGCATTTGGCTTGGCTGCCGCGCGATCTTAACCGGCATCGAGAAATATGCCGGCACGCAAAACAGCGACAAGGATGTCCTAATTGACGGCGCTACAAACGCCTACGGCCTTACCGATACGGTGACAGGCAAGGTTTACTCGTTCAGTAACTACCACGGCGTGCCAGTGCCACTCTACGACAAGTTTAATAGTGAGCCACTCATCCCGACCTGGGGTCTCAACCTATTCGACACAGTCCTCGGCCCCGCGCTAATCCTTATTGGCCTTGGTGTATTATTCGGCATTGCACAACGCATCTCATTATTCGCGATGGGCCTAGTATATACTAGCCTCACCTTCGGCCTGATCTTGATTAATCAGAGCTCGGGCGTCGCCTGGCTTGGCGTGCACATTATTATGGTCGTGATGGCACTGGCACTCGCAAAGCACAATCGCTTCGCCGTCCTCAAAAAATGGTAACCCCAACCGAGACACAGCCATGAACTTAAAACTCCCAACTCTTTCCCGACGTGACTTCCTCGCGAAGTCCACCCTCGGTGCGGGCCTCGTGCTAGGTGCACCCGCAGTTTTACGGGCCAAGGAAGCAGGCGCCCCCACCGACGACATCCGCGTCGGCTTCATTGGTTGCGGCAAGCAACACGAAGTGCTGTTTAACGCGATGGTCAACATCCCGGGCATTCGCTATGTCGCTGCCTGCGATATCATGAAAGCCCGCGTCGGCCGCACCTTTTCTACCATCAAATCGCGCTTCGACACCAAAATCAACCGCTACCTCGATGCCGAGGAGATGCTCGAAAAAGAAGAGCTTGATGCGGTGTTCATCTCCACGCCTGACTTCTGGCACGCACCACACACTATTATGGCCCTCGAAGCTGGCTGCGATGTGTATTGCGAAAAGATGATGTCCAACACCCTCGAAGGCGCGCGCAGTATGGTCGCCGCGATGGATCGCACTGGTAAACTTTGTCAAATTGGCCACCAGCGCCGCAGTAATCCGCGCTACCGCTACACACTGGAACAGCTCATCCAAAAGGAGCAAATTTGCGGCCAAATCGTCAACATTAACGGCCAGTGGAATCGCGCACTCAGCTCATCGCAGGACATCGTATCCAAGCCATCAATCCTGCCAGACGCTGAAACACTGCGAAAGGCCGGCTTCAACACGGGTGCCGACCACGAACTCTCACTCGATGAGCTCCGCCACCGTTTCTTAAACTGGCGCTTCTACACCGATCTCTCTGGCGGACCCATCTCCGACCTCGGCGCCCACCAAATCGACATTTTCAATTGGTACTTAGGCTGCCAGCCGACTTCGCTGATGGCATCCGGAGGTCGTAGCTACTTTAAAGATCGCGAACACTTCGACAATGTCATGTGCATCTTTGACTATGATACCCCACAAGGTCATGTACGTGCATTTTATCAAGTATTGACTACCACCAGTGCTGGCGGCGGTTATT
>CAZIMR010000148.1:0-4316 GCA_964540215.1 uncultured Puniceicoccaceae bacterium | reverse complement strand
TCGGCGCCGAGTGCGCCGCAGATTGTCGTGAACAACACAAACAACATCACAAAACTTAACGGCGACGATACTGTTGCTGGTTCTGTCGATAGCAAGATTGCAGGCGCAATGACCGGCGTATCAGCGAATGGAGTCGATGGCGTGATTAAAAGAAATGGTAAAAACCTCATCGAGCTTGGTGCGAATACTTTCTTCTTCAACGACGTTACGGATACCATCTCCACAACTTCTGGTGACATTAATCTGGATGCTGATGTCGATATCACCGGCGATCTTACTATCGCAGGCCTCACAGGTGATGTTGCATCTCGTATCAACAACAACAGCAGTGCGATTGCTAACAACAGCAGCCGTATCGAGTCCAATCAGAAGAACATCGAGCAAAACACTCGTGGTATCGCCATGGTCGCCGCCCTGCAGCACACCACCGTGCTTCCTGGTATGACTAATGCATTCGACCTCAGTGCCGCTCACTTCGAAGGTGAAACTGGCCTGGCGTTGAACTTCGCACGTCGTATCAACGAAAACGTGCAGATCAACTTCGGCGCCGCTTCGACAACTGACTTTGATGAGTCGGTAATCAAAGCTGGTATCGGTGTTCAATGGTAAATTAATTCTTTCATTGTAGTTTTGGGGCCGCCTGTTTCGATGGGCGGCCCTTTTTTGTGCTAGAATTCCGCGCGCATTTTAACCAGCCATCCGTTATGAAATTTGCTCTCTTCAGTCTTTTTAGTGTGGTGCTGTTGTTCGGCTGCAAGCACGGGGCTGAGGCTCCTGACGCGGCCGCAACCAAGCATTTGCCGCTGCCGCAGTGGACCTTTCTGGCCAAGGCCAGCGCGACCTTTGCCGAAGAGCAAGCGACAGCGCCAAAACTCGCGTACGTCTTCCCCGCCCTCAGGCTGAATGCCCAAGGCCAACCGATCGAGCAATTGGCGCACCGAACCTTGCCTGATGGCACGCTGAGTTGGTATTCGCCGGCCCCATTGGGCTACGAACTGCAGGCGATCGCACAGCGCCAATTAGTCAAACAAGGCTTTACGCCGATCTCCTTCGACGCGCTCACTGCAGTCACAACCGATCATGCGGTGACCGTGTTTAACCTGTACTATACACAGGCCAGTGCCTCGCGCGATAATCCCCAAGCCACATCCGAGGCAAGCTGGACCACATTCTGCCGCATCACCGCGGCCACCTTCCCCAAAGACCTCAACCCGAATACCAAGCGCGACTTGATGCGCCAGGAGCTAGTCTCGCTGTTCAACGGCAAAGCCACCGGCAAATCTGTCAGCAAGCACAGTGTCGTCTATTTACTCGAACACATGGGTGAAACCCGCCAGTGGTCAGACAAAATCAACCTGCTCTAGCGCACCACCCAGACTGTTAAAAGGAGGGAGGGCGACCCGCCCTCCTTTTGCAGTAACACAGGATCAATGTGGGCGAGTCGCCATTCTTGGCGGCAACACGGGATCAATGTGGGCGAGTCGCCCACACTCCGTTCGCGGTTTATTATACTCGCAGAGTGCAATGGCTCAAAAAAACGGCGCAGCTGATCGGCTCAAAGCCACGACCCAAGCTTGACCCTCCAGCGCCAGCAGATTTGCTCGGTGCCATGCCTAGCCCCGAAACAGTCGCCGTCATCGATGTTGGCAGTAATTCCATTAAGCTGCTCGTCGCTCGCAGCGGCACGGCGCCCGGCAGCGTCGCAGCCATTTTTGCCGAGACCATTGAGACGCGCATTAGCACCGGCATCAGCCAGGCGCTGCCCAGCCTAACAGAAGCCGCGATGGCAGCTGGCTGCCGAACCATCACCGAGCTCGCCCGCCTCGCACAAGGCTACCAGCCGAAGACCTTGCGCATCGTTGCCACTAGCGCCGTGCGCGACGCGACCAATGCCATTCAGTTCATCGAACTGGTCAATGAGGCGACTGGCCGCGAAATACAAATACTGTCTGGCACAGAGGAAGCGACCTACATCGGCAAAGGGCTCCGCTGCGACCCACAGATCGCCGGCATCCACCATTTCATCCAGATGGACCTTGGCGGCGGCAGCCTCGAACTGATCCGCTTTGCTCACGGCCAGATCGAGCAAGCACTGTCCCTGCAACTCGGCGCAGTGCGCCTCACTGAGCAATTTATCGCCGATCGCGATGCCGCGCTCTCCACCGAGACGGCAGCCCGCATCACCGCCCACGTCTACGAAACGCTGCAGGCCAGCGGCTTCAACTTTGGGCCAAACGCCGCACCACTGATCGTCACCGGCGGTGCGTTGACTGTCACTCGAGCCGTGCTCGCGGCGCAAAACAAGCAGACCATCGAAGCGCGCTCTCCGGTATTGCACAAACAAGAGATCACCGGACTCAAAGCAGCCCTCATAGCGCTGCCACTACACCAGCGTATGGCACTGCCGCAACTACCCGCCGCGCGAGCCGACATCATCCCGGCCGCATTGATCACCATCGACAGCGTGCTCGAGCACGCCGAGCGCGACCGCGTGACGCACTCGTTCTACAACCTGCGCTACGGCATCGCCGCCGAACTGCTCAGCTAACTCGCAGCGCACCAGCATGTGCTTGATTCGACTAAACAACGGTAGCTCGCCGATGACTGGCAAGTCGGGTCGATCAACTGCTTCCGAAGCAGGCGGAACTCGTCCCTCTCCAAAAAATCAAAACACAAAAAAAGCCAGCGCCACACTTGAGTGCGGCACTGGCTGGTTGAAAATATAAACGCAGCGACAGAAAGGTCCTGGGATCGAAGGCTACTTTCTGCTTCTGCTTTCCCGGTTCTTGCCACTCCGATTGTGCGCGGCCTTGTTCTGCACGATCTTCGCACGACGCTCTGGGTGCTTCTTATCGATCTTCGCCGCATCTGGCCCCATCTGACGGACACGGGCCTTACGTTGCAAATCATCACTCTGGCGGTGCGCATGCTCTGCGGAAC
Source organism: uncultured Puniceicoccaceae bacterium (assembly GCA_964540215.1). Lineage (GTDB taxonomy): Bacteria > Verrucomicrobiota > Verrucomicrobiia > Opitutales > Coraliomargaritaceae > Lentimonas. Next base: position 1,376 of record CAZIMR010000148.1, on the reverse strand, counting down.
CTTCTTCGTCTTCGTAGCGACGCTCTTTACCGACGAGATCGAAACGCACCGGGCAACCACTGAGACGGAACTCGTGGATGATCGCTTTCTCCAGATAACGACGATAACCGGGATCCAGACGTTCGATACGGTTACAGAAAAAGCGGATACGCATTGGCCGCGAACCGGTCTGCGTTGCATAGAACACCTTGAAACGCTTGGTGCCAACGACCTTGGGCGAACGTGCTTCAAATAGCGACTCCATCAAGCTGTTAAGCTTACCAGTCGGGATCTTCAGATCGAGCGTGGCAGAGATGGCCGCGGCAGTTTCAAGCATCGACTCAATCCGGAAGCCCGTCTCAGCAGATACGAACAGCACCGGCGGATCGGGCAGGAAGAACATCTCTTTGCGCAGTGACTTCTCATAAGACTCGAGGAAGTGCTTGAGCGAACGGAAACCTTCGATCGGCTCGCGCTCCCATTGCTGAATAATCAGATCCCACTTGTTGACCACGATCACTAATGCACGGCCGGCATCGAGCACGGCGCCCGCAAGGGCTTGGTCTTGTTTAGTCACACCATCGACCGCATCAATAATCAGAAACACGACATCAGACGCTTCCATCGCATGCTGCGTACGCACGCTGGAGAAGAACTCAACCGGGCTATCAACCTTGGTCTTGCTGCGCAGACCGGCAGTATCAGCCATGCGGAATTTCAATATTTCGCCGTCCTTATGCTTATAATCTAAATCTAGTTCGACGGAATCGCGCGTCGTGCCAGCGACATCACTGACGATCAGACGCTTCGAATCCAGCAAGCGATTACCAATCGAAGATTTGCCCACATTGGGGCGTCCCATCAAAGAAATCCGAATACGCTTTGGTTCAACCGGCGCATCGGCGTCGAACTCTGGCTTCTCACCGAGCTTCACCTTGACCGCATCGAGAAGATCCGTGATTCCACGACCATGCTCGGCAGAGACCGGCATCGCATCACCTAGCCCGAGGCTGATAAATTCGTAGGCGTCGTCTTCGACGTCCTCCGAATCTGCCTTATTAGCAACAAGGATGACCTCTTTACCATAGCGACGCAGCTTCTCGGCAACAATCTCATCCAGCGCAGTGATGCCTTGGCGAACGTCGACGATGAACAAAATGACCGCTGAGGCCTGAATTGCAAAGCCCACCTGTTCTTCGGCAGCATCCGCAATCTTCTTCGGCGTCATCTTGAGCTCCATGCCGAGACCACCGGTATCGAGTAAGACGAAGTCGTCATTCACTTCGGCGGAAATCAAGTCACGCGTGACGCCGGGCATATCGTGCACAATTGACAAGCGACGCCCGCACAGCCTGTTAAACAGACGGCTTTTTCCGACATTGGGACGGCCAACAATG
>CAZIMR010000147.1:0-4361 GCA_964540215.1 uncultured Puniceicoccaceae bacterium | reverse complement strand
ACTGAATTTGGACAGAAGACTCTCCTTAAGAGCCATCTTTTCACAGTTTCGTGGTGGCTTGGATGAAATGGAGAAAGTCGCCAAGCTGGCAGGGGTCCGTTATTTACGCATGGACGGCAAAACGCCAATGGCGAAGCGCAAGAAAATCGTTGAGGAGTTTCAATCAGAGAATGGCCCCTCGTTCTTCTTTATCAGTCTGAAAACGGGTGGCGTGGGACTGAATTTGACGCGTGCCAATTACGTCTTTCATCTCGATCCGTGGTGGAATCCTGCAGTTGAAAATCAGGCCAGTGACCGCGCACACCGTATCGGTCAAAAACGTTCTGTTTTTGTGCAGCGCCTGATTATGAAACATACCATTGAGGAGCGCATGCTAGACCTCAAAGCCCGCAAGGCTGAACTGTTTAGGCAATTAATCGACGAGCCAAGAAGCCAATCCCCGCAGAGTGGTCTGACACGTACCGACTTTGAATTCCTTATCAACGGCTGAAGTAGCCGTTGATAAGCTATATTAATGCGCGTGTGTGCAAAGGCTAGAAAAACCCTACACAGTGAGGCAGGGGAAGCGTGCGATAGTGCTCCCTTTACGCATTGTGGCTTGCGCAACCTGATCATCTAGCCAGTTTGTCTGCGTCTAAATGGGGTGCTTCTGGATTAGATCGCCTTGAGCAGGTAATCGATTGAGTTGTTCAGGCATAAAAAATCCCGACTCTTTAAGAGTCGGGATTTTTAAAGTCTGTTGCTCGAGAATTACTTAAGCGACTGCTTCTTCAATGTTGATCTTACGGTGCAACTTATCGAAAGCTACCTTGCCAGCGATCAACGCAAAGAGTGTGTGGTCACGGCCCATTCCGACGCCAGCGCCAGGGTGATAACGTGTGCCGCGTTGACGCAAGATGATGTTACCAGGGATAACAGCTTCGCCTCCGAATTTCTTAACGCCGAGGCGCTTTGAATTACTATCGCGACCGTTGCGTGAAGTTCCTTGTCCTTTTTTATGTGACATTTTTTAAGTTCTCCTAAACTTGTTTAATTATCCGTTGATGGATTCAATCTTGATGATGGAAAGATGCTGACGGTGGCCACGGCGCTTCTTATAGCCTTGTCGACGCTTCTTCTTGAAGACGATTACCTTCTTGTCCTTCTTGTTCTCGAGGATGGTAGCTTTAACGATTGCACCCTCGATAAGAGGAGCTCCGAAACGAGCGTCTGCACCTTCACCGATCATGAGGACTTCATTGATGTCAATCGTGTCACCTGCTTCCGTATCGGGGAAGGAGTTAACCTTGAGGACATCGCCTTCAGTTACAGTAAATTGGCGACCTTGTGTTTTGATAGTGGCTTTCATTGGAAAAACGGAAGAGCAAAGCGTTGTGCCCCGTTTAATCAAGGCTTTTCTAGGATATTTTTACGCTATTTTTCTGAGCCGATCGAATGGGAGCTTGCCAAGCACAGTTACCTAGTCTCAATTCTGTCTCAATAAGTATTTAATGACTGCTAAAACTCCAGACCATGCGAGCATACGCGAAACTTTTAAGGAGTTTCTGACCAGCAATGGTCTGCGCGTAACGAATCAGCGCTTGGCCATATTTGACGCAGCTTATGGGGATTCCGACCATTTTACTGCAGAGGATTTACTTGATCGTGCGCGCGAAATTGACGCCACCGTTTCGCGTGCCACCGTCTATCGGGCGTTGCCGATTTTGACCGAGAGCAGCCTCATTCGTGAAGTCGATGTCGGGCGTGACTACAAGTTTTACATGGCAAATAGGAATGCCACGACCTTTCAAGCGCAGGTCATCTGCCTCGATTGTGATAAGATTTTTGAAATTGATGCACCGTTCATGGAGTGGTATGGCAAAACGGTCGCTGATAAGCTGTCACTCGAAGTAGAAACGCAGCGCCTACAAGTTTCGGCACATTGCACCGAACTGAAGGCGGCTGGCCTCTGTGAACGCGGAGGCAAGAAGCACTAAAGGGCCTGTCGTATGATTAAGCGCGACAGTTTTGATTTTGAATTAAGTTTTTTCAAAGACTTATACAAGCGCATGCCCAAGGATGTGCGTGTGGTCTCGATGCTAGCCCACCTATACACGCAGACGGGGCAACTCGATGCAGGGCTTCGACTGGATCGAAAGTTGGCGCGCCTGACTCCAGGAGACCCGACGGTGCACTATAATTTGGCATGTAGCCTGGCGCTCAAAGGTCGCAAGGCGGACGCGCTGAAGACGTTGCGCGCAGCGATTACCTTTGGTTATGACGATTATGTCTGGATGTGTAATGATCCAGATCTCACCGATTTACATGACTATAGCCCTTTCTTAAAGCTTTGTGACGAATTGGGAGTCAGTTGAGTCTAGCCAAGTAAATGCCTAAGCGAAGTTCAGCCTCAAATACAACTATTGTCGAAATCATCGCCATGTCAGGCTTCGATAAGGCACTGGCCTATGCTGTGCCATCAGCTTGCCAAGCAGATTTAAAGATCGGTTCACTGGTTCGTATTCCACTGCGCCGCCGAAGCGAGCTTGGAGTGGTTACGCGATTTGGCACTGACCAGGAAATACCACCGGGCAAGCTCAAGATGCTGCTCGAAATAGTGCAGCCATATCCAGTGATGCCGACTGATCTGATGCAACTTTTTCGTTGGTGCCAGCAATACTATAACGCGACTCCCGAGGCGATTTTAGAAACAATGATTCCTGCCTGCATCCGTAAAGGCATGCAGGTTAAAAAACGCTGCTACATCTCCGCTGGCAAAGCACCCACCGCAGAGGAACTGGCCGCATTGGAGAAACGCGCGCCGAAGCAGGCCGAATTGCTACGCTATATCCGCCAACAATCCAAGCCTGCTGCGCGGGCTGATGTGCTTAAGCAAATCAACATTGGTGCCTCTGCCTGCGCTGGTTTGATCACCAAGGGATTCCTGCGCGAGACCGACACAGAAGAAGAGCGCATCGCCTACGAAGATGAATTGGGCGACATGGAGGTCGTCGCCGAAGCGTCCCGACCGACGCTCACAGACGAACAGTCTAACTGTGTGGACTCGATTCATGGCGCCATTGAGAAAGATGCCTTCAGCGTCCGACTCTTACATGGCGTAACCGGATCCGGTAAGACCGAGGTGTATTTGAATGCGATTGAAAAGGTTGTCGCCACGGGTGGTGGGGTCATCTTCCTCGTACCAGAAGTGGCACTCGCGCCGCAAACCGTCGGTCGTGTGCGCGGCCGACTCGAAGCGCGTGGGGTGCACACTGTGGTCTGGCACAGTCATTTATCCGAAGGAGAACGCTACGATGCTTGGAAGGCTCTCGCCAGCGGTGAGGCGCACGTCGTCGTGGGTGCACGCTCGGCAGTTTTTGCGCCAGTGCAGAATCTTAAGTTGATGATCGTTGATGAAGAGCACGAACCATCCTACAAGCAGGAGGAATCGCCACGCTACAATGGCCGTGATGTAGCGGTCTATCGCGCCTTCTTAAATAAGGCAGTTTGCGTGCTTGGTTCGGCAACGCCATCACTCGAATCACTCTATAATGTAGAGAAGGGCAAGTATGCCGTGGATCGCATCTTAAACCGTGTGGACAATCGTCAGTTACCCAAGATCCACGTGGTCGACATGTGCCGTGAGACTTCTCCAGAGAAGGCAGCATCACCGATGTCGCGGATGCTGGTGACTAAGTTGATCGACCGTTTCGAGAAGAAAGAGCAAAGTATACTGTTCCTAAATCGTCGTGGCTTCTCAACCAGTATGCTGTGTCCAGATTGTGGATACGTCGCAGGCTGTGATCATTGCAGTATCCCGAAGACTTACCACCGCACCGACAAGCAATTGCGTTGCCACCTTTGCGGTGAACAAGAGCCCGCACCCAAGTGTTGCCCCGAGTGTAAGTCGACGGCAATACGTATGCGGGGGAAGGGGACGCAGAAAATTGAAGACATCGTGCAAAAGATCCTACCCACTGCACGGATTCATCGAATGGATGCCGACTCAATGTCAAAAAAGAATCTCTATCGTAAGATTCTGAACGACTTCCGAATTGGTAAAATCGACATCTTGGTGGGCACTCAAATGATTGCTAAGGGACTGGATTTTCCGAATGTCACATTGGTGGGATTGGTCGATGCCGATATGTCGCTGCATGTTGAGGACTTTCGTGCGGCTGAACGCACCTTTCAGCTGGTGGTACAGGTCTCTGGCCGTTCTGGGCGTGGCGATCGAGCAGGGGAGGTCGTCATACAAACGCACACCCCGCATGCACCGCCGATTCAGTTTGCCCGCAAGTCAGACTTCGACGGTTTTCAACTCGAAGAACTAGAGCAACGCCGCGAATTCAATTATCCGCCTTTTCGACATTTAATTCGGC
>CAZIMR010000146.1:0-4362 GCA_964540215.1 uncultured Puniceicoccaceae bacterium | reverse complement strand
CAGTTCAATGCATTCTGGAATAATTGGGCGGTTGGCAATAACGGCGATCCCGCAACCGGGAATTGGCCTAATTATGGTCTCAGCGCAGATCAATGGGCTGGTCGCGCGCCAGAATTGAATATTGAGCGGATTGATTTACGTGATTGGCTTTGTACGGTGGTGATCGAGAATCGTAGGGCGATTGAAGAAGCGAGTGGAGCGGATCTTAGTTCGGCATTAACTTCGGCGCTAGGCTTCTGGGATCGGGGTTCTGTTTCAGTGTCTAGTGCCAACCTTCAAAATGCTGAATTTATCATACAAGCACGACACACCACTGAAGATGCAAGTGGCCAAGATCCTGATGGGAGAACATATTTAGATTATCGCAGTGAAGACCTGAATGGTAATGGTGTTTTTAATGATGGCGTAAATACTCCGTATCTAGATGAAGTGCCGGACGGAATCGACTACAATCGTGATGGTGACCAACTCGATGATGATGTATCAGAAGACCTCGATGGTGATGGCTTCTTCGATCATCCCGCACAAATCTACACTTATGTGGAGGCAGTCATGCACACTCAAAGAGGTCGTCGAATTGATGTCGCCCTAGATGCAACTGTGACCATCAGTGGGCGGCGCTCCTTCGATTCTCAGCTAGATCAATCGATCACAGCCACCCTGACCCTCACCAATCGCGCTCCGCTTGCGTTGTTCAATCCAGATATGCCTTCGACTCCCGTAGTACTTGCAGAATGGACTAATACGGACCCTCATATTCAAAATCGCTATTTCCTAAAGACGCAGGAATTACTTCTGGGGGAGCCGTGGACCTTTGCAGAAGTCGGCATCTTCACCATCACCGATAATTTCAGCACATTGCGCTTTGACGGGCTGCAGTGGCATTATTAGACACTAGCGGATGGGCACCACTACCATATTAATTTGGGATCATCACCGCGTCGTACTCTGGCGTGCGGGGCGTCAGGGCTGCGTGAGGTTGGCAGACGGGGCCGCGAGCACTGCCGAAGCCGTAGTGGATTTCCTGGAGTCGCATGCGGATGCGCTATCAATTACTCGGTTGCGCATTTACGTCGATTTGCCTGGGCTGGATCACCACTTAGAGCGTATCCCGCAGATCGGGGCTAAGCTGCAAAACCAATTATTGGAGCAGCGTAACAAGAAGCATTATGGTAATGAGCCACGGGCATGGTCCTCAAGCCCGATGCAGCTCGAGGAGCAGACCACGCATCAATTTCATTTTGTGAGTAATCTACCGCTTGGCACGGTACTGCCATTGACGCGTTGGGCGCTCGCTGCGGGCGTGTATTTTGAAGGTATTTATAGTTTACCGCACGCATTGGCCCTCTTATCTGCCGACGACCAGCATCAGGTCGGCGAGCAAATTGAATACACGGCTTTAGGCGGAGCAGGCTATCTAATCGCGCGCAATGCGGCCGGGCGCATGCTCTTTTTTAGCCGTTTAGAAGGGAGCGTTTCCGACCGTGCCCAGCTTGAGCAGAGTGCGCGTCGCTTAGCTCTGTTTACGGAGCAAGAGTTCGGTGTGGCTCCGCAGCTCAGCGCCGATCCAGAGATGCAAGATGCGCGTGAAGAAGCTGCGATTGTGGCCGAGCTGTGCGGCTCGAAACTGCCGTCGAGTTTGAATTTGGTGCCAAGGTCGGAGCGTGCGCGGCAGTTACGTCTAAGGCTGCGTCACCGTGCCTTTGTTGTGGGAATTACTGCTGCTGCTGCTGCCGCGCTGTTTGTGCTACCTTTGGTTGAGGAGAAGCAAAATTTAGAGGTTGAGGTGCGTGTGTTAAATACGGATTTACAATCACAAACCTTTAAAATTAACCAAGCGCAGCAGACCATTGAGCAAAACAAAGCCTATAGGAATGTCATTGAGTTTAGCCGTGACCGTGAGACCTTCAAGAAAGAGGATCCAGCGCCAGTTCCAGTGCTAATAATGATGAAGTCACTGGCGCAGGCTATGCCAGATTTGGTAGAGTTAGATTCTTATAGTTGCGAGATAGATCCGAGTGTGCCCGTGGCGCTGATCGAAATGCATGGGCGACCGTTGAGCCCGGATTCTGATTTAGTTGAAATTATTGAGACTTTTCAGAATGCGATTCGGATGCAAGGTTGGGAGATCAATGGATTCGAGCGCGAATTTAAGTCGACCAATGGAGGCGCTTCGCGATTTGTTCAACGCGGTGGACTGCGTAAATTCACGATCAGCTTCAAACTAAAAGCGAATACCAAATGGAGGTCTTTATAAGTCATGCGTAGGCGTTTATTTAAGTTTCTCAATGTCCTATCATCTTACCCAGTGTTGATCCTGCTTGGTCTACTGATTTGTGGGATCTTTTACTCGGGGGCGGGCACTCGATCGGTTGAGTTTAGATGGCAGAGCTTGCTGAGTCGCAGTATTGAACTCAAGCAGGAGCAGCAGCAGTTGAATTCGGAGCTTCAGGGACTGCGCCAATCCGATGCGTACAAAAGGGCTCAAATTTTTCAGAGACAGTTTATAACCGTCGATGCTGTCGAAACAGAAAACTTTCGCCGCGAGTTTCTGCCTGTGTTTCAATCCCAAGGCTGGCAGCTGAGATCGGTCAAGGCGGGCGATTTGTTAAGTGCCCCTAGAACTCTAGAGGAAACTTCTACGTCCTATTTTGGTGCTGTGGAAGTAAAGGTCGTCGCGACTGCGGAAATTGTTGATCCGATCAGTGGTACTGCTTTTTTGCCGTTCAACTCGATTGATCGAATCGCGGATTATTTATGGCGTAAACCGCCGACTAAAGAAATTAAAAGCCTGCGAATAGAGCGAACTGATACCGATTATAGACTGGAGGTTGTGTTCTTATACCCGCTGACGCATGATCACATTCTACCCGACGAGCCTACAGATTAATGCGTAAATTATTAAATGAACCGCGAGTCGTTGTTCCAGTTGCGTTGGTCGTATTGCTGTGGGTGCTGTTCAGTTATGGTGTGATCACACCTGTAAAACTGAATTTATTTAATTCTGAGCGCAGTTCTGGCAAGCAGTTTGTCGTTAAGCGGAATACTCCTAAAGCCAGAGTAAGTGATCGTGCGGTCGAGAGTCTAATCAAGGAGCAGTGGTTGCCTCGTCGTTGGCAAATGTATAGTGCGATTCAGGGTGAGCCATTCGTTGCGAATCACATCTTCGAAGAAGCCGAAGAATTAGAGCCTATGGCCGTAGGAGCCAAGCCAGAAGTTTTACCGACGCCTAAGACTGCAGAAGAGCTGTCGACTTATATTGTTGAAAATTTAGGCCTGGATGAAGCGGGCTTTTTCGTTCGCTTTGGGAGTCGACGGATCCGAGTCGGTGAGATGCTCGGCAGCCAGATGATTTCGCAGATTTCGGTGCCAGGACCACGCCTCGTCACTGCTGATACGATTCAGCTCTTTATTTCGCAGCTACGCTTGGAAGCTACATCGACTCAGTCGAGTCCGAGGTCGGCTCAAATTAGTGAGTCTTATTATTTGGAAGGTGATTTAGTCTCTAAGTCTCCAGTGTTGGCTTTGCATCGAGTGTTTGCTGAGTATGTAGAATTGATCGACCGAGAGGGTCGGATCTGGCCGATCCGCTTGTTAGACTAACTCAGCATACGGGCAATCGGTGTGCTGATGCAGTATAGCACAATCCATGGCTGCTATTTTTTTGAGAGACTGTTGCTCGGGGCTCAGGGCTCCCAGCGTTTTTTCACAAACAATCCCAAGCTCGCGGCATAGCCATGGAGCAGCGTGCGGTTTTGGCTGGTTGCGAATTCACCGTTGCAAAACAGTCCGATGATGGGGAGTTCGGGGAAAGTATCGTGGATGATCGCTACGTCGTGGTCGGGCACTCCATAGAGAGACGTCCCTCGGCCGATGCAATCGCACAAGCAGCTGCCGTAGATCGACCGCCCCGCGAGTTCTGCAGCTTTCTCTTTGAGGTGCATTTCGAAGTCGCTGGAGGCGGAGTGAGCATCGCGGATTTGGAATTGTAAGTTTTGGCCGATCCTGAGTGGGGTAGCGATTGCGACCGCTCCAGTCTGAGGGTCGATGGCGGCGAGGTTACGCACCAAAAAGTCACCAACACTGAAGCTCGCTTGGTACTCATCGAGCACGAGTCCAATAAAGATGTTGCCGCGGGCTTTTTGCTGTTCCTTCTGCGACATGCCTTCGAGCGTGTCGCGTAGCACCTCGAGAATCGGCCGGTTGCCGATCTGGTGAATGACGTTGTCTTCGGCTTGAGTGACGGTCCACGGTGAGCCGATGGGGCGGCATCCTTGCGAGATCAGCGGTTCGATGGTCACGGCGCCTTCGAGGCCCAGTGCAACGGCGCCGTCTGTGTGCACTACACCGTCTAGGTAGAGT
>CAZIMR010000145.1:0-4371 GCA_964540215.1 uncultured Puniceicoccaceae bacterium | reverse complement strand
TGGCCAAAAAATCGGAACGACTCCTGCAGAGCTACCGAGAAGGGACTCAAATCGATGTCGAGCACTGCCTGCTGCAAAAAGCGATTCGCTAAACGCATCTTTTATTGAGCGACGTACTAGTCATTTTCAACCGAATTGCATTTGATCCCGCTGCAGAACCGTGTTTTTTAAGAGTGTTAAAATGCCATTTTTTAGCAGTCACATGAAACTAATTAATCGACTAAGTCCCTGCGGATACGATCGCCGCGCCCATCTGCTAACCAAACTGACTTTTATTCAATCGCCTATTTAAACCACCAGTGAAAGAAGAACAAACACAACTCAGACCACGCGATCAATTACTGCGCGATACATTCACCCCAGCTGAGGGACTGCTTTACTGGACGATCCTCATATCCGCAGTAGCCTGTACTTGGCTTTCTGATCCTCGCTCATTTTGGGTGCTAGGCTTTTTCCTCATAGTCGGCTGCAGCGGCCCAGGCATCCTTAAGCTGCACGAGCTCACGCACCCCTTTTTCATCGACTCTCTATGGACTCGATTCTGGCTACTTTCGGCACCCGCTTGGCTGATTATAGTGCAATTTGCTGCAGGGATGCTGCAAAATCCGATAAGCCAATTTGAAATTGAGAACCAACTATATTTAACCACCACGGCCGTGAACCACTGGCTCCCGATTTCAGCAACCACTAGCACGACATGGATTTTAGTCCTAGGTATTGGCTCCATCTACATCGTATCGATGAACCTGTTCATTGTACCCAAGTCGCGCTCCTTCTTTGAATGCATCTTGCCATGGCTCTGCCTCAATGCAGTGCTAGCAGCGATTCTGGGATACCTGCAAAAAACACTCGATCTAACCAAACCGCTGTTCACCGCAGGCACTGGCCAATCCGATTTCTTCGCCTTCTTTCCATATGATGGGCACTGGGCAGCCTTTGCACTGCTCTGGAGTTCGACTTGCATCACGATGGCGTTACGTACCACTCGCTACGAAAATGGTAACGACTTCGTCAAATCCATCGGCTCCTGGTATCTCACTGGTGCTATACTGCTCGGAGCGACAGGCTTTCTAGTCCAAGCTCGCTGGCCCGCCGCAGTCTTACTGATCACGTTCTCGAGCATGCTACTCATCCTTTCCATCCAATTTCTAACAGACTCGAAAGATCCAAACCGCATAAGCATCGCTCTATGCAGCGCGCTTCTCAGTATCACCGCCTTTGCAGGCGGGATCTTCCGCGCCTTTCAGATCGACGATTATGCAGTGTCAGCTGACTCACTACGCCGCGCCGCATTTGATATGTTCCGCGACAGTCCGCTCTTCGGCTGGGGCGTGGATAGCTTCTCGCAGCTCCTACCGTTCTACGCTGACGACACCTTGCTAGGAAGCCGACATGACAGAGCGACATCTGACATATTACAGGCGCTAGCCGAAGTCGGCATTCTCGGATGCATCCCTTTTTGCATCCTGATAGCTTACTTAATTATTCGTTACTTTAGAGGCCAACACAATATCCACCTCACAAACCATATGCTTTTTGGATGCCTGGGGTGCATGGTCTGCGCGGGCGTCGATGCCACATTTATGTCGCCTGCGGTTATCTTGAGTTTTTTCATCATCTTTTTCAGCGCGCTACGCTGGGCCGACCTCAGCCGTAATCGAGTTGATGAGGTCGATGCCAAGCCTCAACTGATCACACGCGAAGACCTCCGCACTGTGCCGTTTCACACCAATCACTATAATGAGAAGTTTAAGTGAACCATTCTTCGATATGAAACAACAACACTTTGACTACATTGTAATTGGCGGCGGCAGCGGCGGCTATGCCGCAGCACGCACCGCCCGCGAAACGCTCAACCGAGTCGCCATCATTGATCATGCCGATCAACTCGGCGGCCTCTGCATACTACGCGGCTGCATGCCCTCCAAGACTCTCATCTACTCCGCTGAAGTGCTACACCTCGCGCAACAGGATAAGGCCTTCGGTCTCAATATTCCACAAGCCACCGTCGATATGGCCGCGCTGCACCAGCGCAAATTGAAGATAATTAAAGAGTTTTCTGATTATCGGCAGGAGCAACTTCAAGGCGACCACTTCACCCTCTTTCGCAACCGCGCACGTTTCATCAACTCGCGCACCATTCAGCTGGATGACGGTACGCAGCTCAGCGCCGATCACTTTATGGTCGCTACTGGTTCTGTCGTGTCCGTGCCGCCGATACCGGGACTCGACAATGCTCCTTGCTGGACAAGTGACGATGTACTCGATCTAGATTTTAAACCCGAAAAAGTCATTGTCCTCGGCGGCGGGATTGTCGCCTGCGAGCTTGCGCAGTTCTTGCGCCGCATCGGCAGCGAAGTGATTCAAATTCAACGTAGCCCGCACATATTAAAAGAAGTTTCGTCGTCAGCAGCCACGGTGATCGAGCAGAAATTCCGCGATGAAGGCATCCAGCTCTATACCGGCACGAAGCTCCAGTCCGTGCAATACCGCGATGGCACCTTCAACGTGGAATTCGAGCACGAAGGCACTCTGGTCACCGTCAACGCAGCGCATTTGCTGAATGCCCTCGGTCGCCGTCCTGCAACCGATGACCTCGGACTAATCGCTGCTGGCATCAGCACCCTTCCCAGTGGCCACATCGACTGTAACGCCTTGCAGCAGACCAGCAATCCCCAGGTCTATGCCTGTGGCGATGTCGCCGGTCCGCACGAGATCGTACACGTCGCCATACTGCAGGGTGAAACGGCTGCGAGACACGCCACCGGTCGTGCCGCTGAAGCGGTCAATTACGACAACCTTTGCGGCGTCGTTTTTACCGATCCACAAATTGGCGCGGTTGGACTCAGTGAGAATCAACTCAAAGAACGAGGCATCGATTATTTGGTCGCCGACTACCCCTTCGACGACCACGGCAAGTCTATCCTCATGCAAGCTAAATACGGCTACGTCAAAGTCTTCGCCGATCGCAGCGGCGTCGTGCTCGGCGCAGAATGCGTCGGCAAGGATGCGGGCGAACTAATCCATGCCATGGCAGTCGCCGTCACACTCAAAGCCAACGTACGCGATTTGTTGAAAGTACACTGGTACCACCCGACTCTCTCGGAAATCTGGAGTTACCCACTCGAAGACATCTTTGACCAGCTCGCATAGCTCGGTGATTGATTTAATCATTTTCAAGACGCGCAAACATCCACACGCTCCGCACTTAACTTTCTTTTTTTTCGCTACTATTTATGCAACTCAGTCAAGCACTACCCGAAGCACTCCGTGATAGCCGCGCTGTAGAGGTGCTGGAGCGTTCCCTCGCTCAGAACCGCCTCGGCCATGGTATCTTGCTGCATGGAGAGAGTCCGGACTACTTAGAGGAGATTGTGCGCGCCATCGCAGCCACCCTGCTCGAGACTGAGCGCGATCCCTACGAACATCCCGACTGCTTTATCCTCCGCCCTCAAGGCAAGGCACGGATGATCAAGATTGGCTCTGAAAGTGATCGCAGCAGCGGCGACTGGCCGAAGAACTCGATGCGCCGCCTCGTCATCGACATGCAAAAGACTTCCAACCAAGGCGGACGCAAAGTCGGCATCGTGTTTGAAGCTGACCGCATGAACGTGCAATCGGCCAACGCCTTCCTCAAAACACTCGAAGAGCCACCCGCTGGCACGACACTCTTTTTGCTGACGAGTCGTCCCTACGATCTACTTGATACGATACGTAGTCGCTGCCTCAACTTTCGGATCCCCGCAGGGATCGAAAAAATCGCCCACCCGGGCTGGTCCGAATGGACCAAGGATTACCATGCATGGCTCAACAGTCTCCTAGCAGGGGCAAATAAACAGACAATTCCCCACATCATGCTCGGTAGCTACGGTCTGAATGTGCGCTTCCAAGCAATCCTCGCCGAAATGACCGACGTCGCTTGGAAGACCCAGAAAGCAGAACTCTCGGACCACGTTACTGCCGAAGAAAAAGACGCGATGGAAGCAGGTATGAGCCGCGGCTATCGTAAACAACTGTTTGGTGAGATCGAGAAAGCCACCATCAGCTTCGCCCGAGGGATTGAAACAGCCAACCCCGGCCAACTCCCCGTCGCCGCCCTCAACCACGCCACAGAAACCCTCGAACACAGCGCCGGACTCCTCGAAGTAAACTTCAATCAAAGCGCTGCCCTAGAAATGTTTTTCTTAAAATCCATGCGCATCTGGGCCAGCAGCGCTCCGCGCTGAGTGGGACCGCCTTGCGCGGAGTGACACGCCTTCGGCGAGTGAGAGTAGTGGTAGTGAAAACCAGAACCGGATTAAATCATGGAACTCGAGGACTTCGGAGCACTGATCAAAGCCAACGCACTCTTCGACCATGTCGCCAACGACA
>CAZIMR010000144.1:0-4383 GCA_964540215.1 uncultured Puniceicoccaceae bacterium | reverse complement strand
AATGATTGTCAGCTTCGCGCCGATCTTCTTTTGCGTATTTTTCTATGGCTATGTAATTAGCCTGCTGTCGCTTTCAGCGGCACTGCGTCTGAGTGTACTGAAGACTTTCTTTTGCTTGACCGTGACGATTATTGTTAGCCTGTTTCCGTTGATCTTGTGCGCGCAAGCATTGGTCTCTCTTTTTGGCTCTGCCGTTTAATCGTTTAACCATGCTGCAATATCTTAAAATTAAGAATCTCGCGCTCCTCGCTGAGGTGACGCTGGAGTTGGAAGCCGGATTTACCGCCGTCACCGGTGAGACGGGTGCTGGTAAAAGCGTGTTACTTGGTGCGCTGGGCCTGCTCTCTGGTGCGCGCACGGACAAGACCATGATTCGCCAAGGGACGGATCAGCTAGAGGTTGAAGCGGCGTTGTATTTTGAAGACTCCGCAGAGATGGATGCCTTGCTGGAGGCATCCGGCTTGCCGTCCTGCGAGGACGGCGTGCTGTTGCTACAACGTAGTATTCATCGTAAGAAAATGCCACGCGTACAGATCAATGGCAGCATGGCAACGCTCACCCAATTACAGGAGCTAGGGGAGTCGTGGATCGATTTTCACGGCCCCGGTGAGCCGCAAAAACTATTTCAAGAACGCCGCCAGCTAGAGATGCTCGATCTCTATGCGGGCAATGCCGACTTACTTGCGACTTATCAACTCGGCTATGCCACATGGCGGGGCGCACACAAAGAAATCGACAGCCTCGAATCCGGTGAACGCCTAGACCAGGACGAAATCGATTTTGTGCGTAAACAGATCAACAAGATCGACAGCGTCGACGTATCAGAGGATTCGATCGAAGCGCTGGAGCGCGACTACACGCGTATGTCGAGTGGACAAGAGCTGGTGACGCTCGCTGCGGATTGCTCCGAAGGGCTGTCGGGAGATCAAGGGCTGAGCGAACAACTCAGCATGATCGTCGGGCACTATGAGTCGCTGGTGGCACTCGATGCCGATTCCGAGCCGCTGTTGCAGCGTGCGCGTAGTGTGTTGATCGAGATGCAGGATCTCGGTGAAGAGACCGGTCGTCTCGCCACTGATTTCGATTTCGATGCCGAAGCCGTCGAGGCGACCACCGAACGGATGAATCTCTGGCAAGAAGTGCGGCGTAAATACGGAGGCAGTGTCGAGGCCGTTTTGGTGAAACGCGAAGAGTTGGCGCAGCAGCTAGCAGTGCAGGGCGATATCGAAGGCACGCTTAAAGCCAAACGTGCCGCCGCTGCTAAGCAGGAGCAATCGCTGCGCAAAGAAGCCGCCAAGCTGCGCAAGGCCCGTGAAACAGCTGCTAAGACTCTGGCCGACAAAGCTGCGGCACTGTTACAGGCATTAGGCTTCAAGAAGGCGCGCCTTGAAATTGCGATTCTCATTGAAAAAGAATTGCAGGAATTCGGTGATTGCCGCTGCGGCTTTCAGTTTGCGCCCAATGCGGGACAGGATCTATTGCCGCTTAATAAAATCGCTTCCAGTGGTGAGACCGCCCGTGTCATGCTGGCACTGAAGACAGTGCTGGCCGAGGCAGATGCCACACCGCTGCTGGTCTTCGACGAAGTGGATGCCAATGTCGGCGGCGAAGTCGGTCGTGCGGTCGGAGCTGAGTTGGCACGACTTGCAGAGCGACATCAGGTGCTGTGTGTGACGCACCTGCCTCAGGTGGCATCACTTGCGCAAAATCATTTTGTCGTCACAAAATCGCAGGATGATGATTCGACCACTGTATCGATCGGTCCGATACATCAGGATCGTGAGTCGCGCTTGAGTGAGCTTTCTCGAATGCTTGGCGATCGTCATTCTGATTCGGCCCGCGCGCATGCCGAAGAGCTGTTGGCGTTCAAATAGTGGATGATTCGGAATTCATGTGTCATTTTTGTATCAAACTCTGAGCCGACCATCGTGAACAAACGGTTTTTTCATGAAACGGAGTGAAAAAGATCGAAATATCCCGCCGATGAGGGAAACATGTTTCACCATGCCCCGTATTTATCTTTCGCCTCCAGATATCAGCCAGCAGGACCACGCTGCGGTTGATGCTGTATTGACTTCGAATTGGGTGGCTCCAGTGGGCCCGCATTTAGAGGCTTTTGAGGCGGCGCTGGCGAAGCGTGCCGACCGAAAGCATGCGGTGGCACTCAATTCTGGCACTGCTGCGCTGCATCTTGCGCTACAGATGCTGAATGTACAACCGGGCGATACAGTGATCTGCCCGACGCTGACGTTTGCTGCGAGTGCCAATCCGATCTGTTACTGCGGTGCTGATCCAATATTTGTGGATAGCGAACCAAGCACGTGGAATATGGATCCGATTCTACTGGAACTGGAGCTCGGCGAGCGTGCCGCTTCAGGGGAGCTGCCGAAGGCGGTGATTGTGGTGCATCTGTATGGCCAGTGTGCGGATATGGACCCGATTTTGGCGGTTTGTGAGCGCTATAATATTCCTGTGGTGGAAGATGCAGCTGAGGCATTGGGCGCGACTTACAAAGGACGTGCGGCAGGTAGCATGGGAGCGTTTTCTTTTTTCTCTTTTAATGGTAATAAAATTATTACGACTTCGGGCGGCGGCATGTTGCTCGCGGATAAGGCCTCGTGGATTGAGCGGGCGCTTTTTCTATCGACTCAAGCGAAAGAGCCAGTGGCACATTATGAGCATCGCGAGGTCGGTTATAATTATCGGATGAGCAACGTCTTGGCAGGCCTCGGTCTAAGTCAGTTGGATGACCTAGAACGACGTATTGCTGTGAAGCGTGCGCATTTTGAAGCCTATCGTGATGCCTTGGGCGAGTTGCCTGGTGTCGCATTCATGCCCATCGTCGATCCGGATGCGGCGAATTATTGGCTAACCTGCCTGACCGTCGAGCCAGTGACTGGTGGGAGTTCGCGAGATCAGATCATTGAGGCGCTTGCAGATGCGGATGTAGAGGCTCGACCGCTCTGGAAGCCGCTGCACATGCAGCCAGTGTTTCAGGATTGTGCGTCGATTGGCGGGGATTGTGCGGAAGCTTTGTTTGCCAATGGATTGTGTTTGCCGAGTGGTTCGGCGATGAGTGCGGAGGATCGTACGAAGGTCATCGATATCGGGCGCTCGTGTTTTGCGCAACTTCAGTCATAACGAGGCGCATTCACTATGGCTGTTAAAACCTTATCACGTTACTGCAATATTCGGACCCTAGGGTTGTTGCTGTTGTATGCACTCCTTTGTGGGCTGAGTTACATCGTCGCCTTTCAGTTGCGCTTTGATTTTAACGTGCCGGAGAACATTTCCCTGGATCTGGTGAATACCATTTGGTGGGTCGTGGCGTTGAAGCTGATGTTACTGTTGGGTTCGGGACAGGTGGATTGTGTGCTATCTTATTTTCGATTAACGGATGCCTTGGGCTTGTCTTTGGGACTATTTACGGCGAGCGCGATTCTCGCTTCGATGTGGTATGTGTATCATGGCAATGGAGTGCCGCCGCGGGCTGTTATTTTGACGGACTTTCTATTGAGTTTTTTAATGTTGGGGGGATTTCGCGTAGCAATGCGCGTCAAGGCAAGCAGTGGTTTGCAAGATTGGCTCAGCTGGGATGAGGCAGAGAATGTATTAATTGTTGGCGCAGGTGAGGTCGGCGCAGGGCTTTGTTCGGAGCTCAAGCATAAGGCCCGTCTCGGCATGCGGCCCGTGGCCTTTCTCGATGATGATGTGCAGAAGATCGGCCGCTATGTGCATGGCGTACTAGTCGCTGATGCAGTCGATGGCTTAGCTCAAGTAGCGAAGCGCTACGCGGCGCATAAGGTGATCATCGCATTTCCTTCGGCATCCGTGGGGCGCGTGCGTGCCGTGGCTAAGATGGCGGGCGAGGCTGGGCTTCGAGTGGATACAGTGCCGGCATTGACAGACTTGGTAACTGGGCGTGCGCAGATGACGCAGCTACGTCCGGTTGAGTTGGAAGATTTACTGGGGCGCGATGCGATCGACCTAAACTCGGATCAGATTCGCGCAATGCTTGCGGGTAAACGTGTACTGGTCACTGGGGCTGGAGGCAGTATCGGTCGCGAGCTAGTGGCCCAAGTGTTAAATTATGTGCCCGCATCGATACTTTGTATTGATCAGGCAGAGCTCGCTATTTTTGATTTGCAGCAGGAAGTCTTGCAGCAGCACGATCCTGCGGGACTGTCTCAAACGTTGATATTAGATGTGCATGAGGTGGTTGAGGTTGAGAAGGTGTTTAAGTCTTTTCAGCCGGAAGTTATTTTTCATGCGGCGGCCCATAAGCATGTTAATTTAATGGAAGCGCAACCTGCTGAAGCCTTGAAGAACAATTTTTTTACGACTGCTGGCTTGGCACGTCTTGCGAGTGCGTTTGGGGTGGAA
>CAZIMR010000143.1:0-4402 GCA_964540215.1 uncultured Puniceicoccaceae bacterium | reverse complement strand
TCGTTGCCTTCGATGCGTGCATTGACAGCAGGCACGTCTTGCAGGGCGTGCGTCACGGCCTTGGTGAAGAAGGACATGAAACCGAGCTTAATACCATGCCGTTCGACGAATTTTTCCTGATGCTGCTTACGCAATTTCATCACGCTGCTCATATCGACTTCATTGAAAGTCGTGAGCAATGCACACTCTTGAGTGGCTGTTACTAGTCGTTCTGCGATCTTGCGGCGCAGTGGGCTCATCTTTTTGCGCGTCTCACGTGTGGCTGAATCGAGGCTAACCGATGCAGCTGTAGTTGTTGGCGCTGTTGAAGCTGCAGGCACTGCGGAGATGGCTGTCGAAGCTGGTACTGCGGCAAGAATGTCGGACTTAGTCACGCGGCCGTCTTTGCCGCTGCCTTCAACGTTGGCTGTATTAACGCCTGTTTCCTCGGCCGCCTTGCGGGCAGCAGGAGAGAGTGGGTGTTGGCTGCCAGTGGTCGCAATGGCAACTGGGGCAGCTTCGACGGTGGCTGCTTCGACGGTAACGGCTTTGGTGGGGACGGCTGCGGCAGGAGCAGTCGCCTGTGCTACCGGAACTGGAGATTCCGGCGTGACACTGCCACCTGCAGCAGCAGCGCTCTGATCGATTGTGGCGACGACTTGACCAATATCAACTTCGTCATCGACGGCAACTTTGAGGGAAATGACGCCAGCGACTTCAGCATTCGCCTCAGAGGTGATCTTGTCGGTTTCGAGCTCGTAGATCGCTTGGTCTTTTTCGACATAGTCGCCGTCCTTGACATGCCAAACGGCAAGTATGCCGCTGCTGATGGATTCGCCCATTGCGGGAATTTTAACTTCAGTAGCCATAATGTATGAGTGGGAAAGTTTGAAAGTTGAAGGGTTGAAAATCGGCTGCGCCGGGTTGGAAGTTTGTGGCCTTACTTGTCAAACGCTTGTTCGACGAGTTTAACTTGCTCGCGTTTGTGCAGCGCGAATGAGCCGACGGCAGGGCTAGCTGCTTCATCACGACCTGCGTAGCGTGGCATCTGCTCGATTGTTTCCATTAGACGTGGCGCGATGAACGTCCAGCCACCCATGTTCTTCGGCTCTTCTTGGCACCAAACGATATCTTTAGCTTTCGGATAGTTATCAGTGATGCGCTTGAGTAGATTAGTGTTGAGTGGATAGAATTGCTCAAGGCGAACGATTGCGGTGTCCTTGATTTTGTTGGCTTGGCGATACGCAAAGAGGTCGTAGTAAATCTTGCCGGAGCAGAATACGACTCGCTTGGCAGTTTTTTTAGTGACGACCTCGTCATCGAGAATAGACCAAAATTCATTGTCGGTAAAGTTCTCGATCTGAGACACGCAGTCCTTGTGGCGCAGCAAACTTTTGGGCGCCATGATGATCAGTGGCTTCTTAAACTCGCGCTTCATTTGGCGACGTAATACGTGAAAATACTGTGCGGGGGTAGTGAGGTTACAGACCTGGATATTGTTCTCGGCACAGGCTTGTAGGAAGCGCTCTAGGCGGGCAGAGGAATGCTCAGGCCCTTGGCCCTCGTAGCCATGCGGAAGTAGCATGACGAGTCCGCTCAAGCGGCCCCATTTAGACTCACTGCACGTTAGGAACTGATCAATGATGACCTGTGCTCCGTTAACGAAATCGCCAAACTGTGCTTCCCAGATAGAGAGCATTTGTGGATAGTCGAGCGAGTAACCGTAGTCGAAGCCGAGCACGGCAGCCTCTGAAAGCAGCGAATTATGCACGCAGAACTGCGCTTGCTCATCTTGCAGGTCAAGCAGGGGGACGTAGCGTTCGCGCGTTTGGTTGTCGTAAAGAACTGAGTGGCGGTGGCTGAAGGTGCCGCGCTCACTGTCTTGGCCACTGAGTCGGACGGGGGTGCCATCCATCAACAGGCTACCAAATGCGAGTGCTTCAGCCATGCCCCAGTCGATCCCGGTGTCGGACTTGACGGCTTGCAACTTGGCGTTGAGCTGGCGAATGATTTTCTTGTTAGCGTTGAAGCCTTCTGGGAACTGCACGAGACGTTCTGCGATATGTTCGATCTGCGCTTGCGGCACGCGCGTATCAAAGCCCTTAAAATTGTAAGCTGGCTGTTGCTTGGCGGTCGACTCAGAGAGCAAGTCGCCCTTGAGGCTTTCCTCTTTCTTGGCGATCTTGAAAGCCGCTTCGAGTCGTTGCTGGTAAGCGGCCTCTATACCGCTAACTTCCTCGCTGCTGAACTCGCCAGAGGCGACCAGACGCTCAGCCAGCGCGCGGCCGATCGGCTGCATGCTAGAAATCTTCTTGTAGAGCGTCGGCTGGGTGAAGGCTGGTTCGTCGGACTCATTGTGGCCGTGCTTACGCCAGCAGTACATATCGACCACTACATCACTGCCGAAAGTTTGGCGGTAGTCAAAGGCCGCTTCGATCGCCGCGATGGTCGCAAGTGGGTCGTTGCCATTAACGTGGAAAATGGGTGCATCCACGATCTTAGCCACGTCGGTACAATAGCGACTGGAGCGCGCTTCGTCGGGGCCGGTGGTGAAACCAATCTGGTTATTCACTACGATATGAATCGTGCCGCCCGTACGATAGCCCGGTAGTTGCGAGAAATTAAAGACTTCGGCGACGACGCCTTGGCCTGCGATGGCCGCATCACCATGGATCAACAATGGCAGTACGCGCTTGCGCTCTAAATCGCCGATGATGCGCTGGCGTGCGCGGGCCTTGCCTTCGACTACCGGATCGACGGCTTCCAGGTGGCTCGGGTTGGCTGCGAGGCGAATCTCGACTGGATGCCCTTCACTAGTCTTGCGACTGGTCTCAAAGCCTAGGTGATACTTGACATCACCATCGCCATGCATCGTGTCGGGAATGTAATTTTCCGAGAATTCGCGGAAGATGTATTCAAATGATTTGCCTAGAAAGTTGGCTAAGACGTTGAGGCGACCTCGGTGCGCCATGCCCATCACTATTTCGTCGACCTTATTCTTACCGCAGCGTTCTAAAATGCTCTCTAAACAAGCAATCAAGGTCTCGCCACCTTCCAGGGAAAAGCGCTTTTGACCCACGTAACGTGTCTGCAGAAAGTTTTCAAAATCCTCGGCCTGCATGATGGTGCGGAGAATGCGCTCTTTTTCAGGCTTGGTAAAACGAGGGACAAAGCATTCTGGCTCGATACGCGCTTGTAACCAGCGGCGACGCGGTGTTTCCTGAATGTGAGTATACTCAAAGCCGACCGTGTGGCAGTATGTTTGCTGCAGGCGCTGCAGTAGTTCACGGGCGGTCATTTCGGCAGCGCCCATATAATTGCCGGTATGAAACACAGTATCTAGATCCGACTCGTCCAGCCCTAGACGCTCAAGTGTGAGGCGTGGATTTAGAGGTGCTTCCTTGGTCAGCGGATTGAACTGGGCAATCGTGTGGCCGATTGACCGATAGGCGTAAATTGCCCCGATCAGACGCGACTGTTTAATTGCAAAACTATCCGAAGACGCATCGCCGGGTTGCGCGGGGACAGTAGGGCGATCACTCTGCGCCAGTTCAAAGCCATCAAAAAAGGCGCGCCATTCGGCGCTGAGCGAGTTAGGGCTGGATTGCCAAACCTCGTAGTTTTGATCGATCAAATCTGCGTTCCAGCGGCTGGCGATTGTAGAGTGCTTCATGGCTTCATTAATGAGGATTGTATTTCCTCAAGTTAAAATTCAAGCATTAGCGACACAAATCTTAAAAGCAAATAGCTGGGGTTATTCGACCAGCTAATACTGGAATGGCTTGACGTCCATGTTTTATATCTTGACGTCAAGTTATATGCGGCCAATTGCGTTCGGTTCGTTATGAGCTTGCGGCTGATACAGAACCCTTATGAGACTATTGAAATGGATCAGGAGCAGCTAAGAATTGACTTAGAATATATTACACAAATGCGAGCATTGCCAGTAGAGGAGTCTCTGCGTACGGTGCTTGCCCGACTCGACATCTGTGCGCAGTTACCGAACATACCTGAGCGCTTGCAGCACTATTTGAGCAAACGAAGCTATGCCAAAGCCTTGGCTTGGCTCGATGATCCCGATAGCCCACATCACCCATGAGCAAGCGTTCAAAAAGTAAAATATCGACTGATGGGGCGGACCAGGCCTTCGCCAATAATCCATTTGGGGCATTGGAAGCCGGCGGTCTGCCGAGCGGACCAACGCGCGCACAAATGCAACCGAAGGCAGCCGACAAAAAGGTGAAGTCCAAAGGGCGCGTTGAAGTGCGCCGCGAAAAGGCGGGGCGGGGCGGTAAGACCGTGACGACACTGCGCGAATTCCCGACCAGCATCCCACTCAAAGAACTCGAGACAATGACCTTTAATTTTAAAAAATTATGTGCCTGCGGAGGTTCACTAAAAGGCAGAACCATCGAATTACAGG
>CAZIMR010000142.1:0-4405 GCA_964540215.1 uncultured Puniceicoccaceae bacterium | reverse complement strand
AAGCGTCGCTTATGGTTTCTGGGTTGGGCAAACCGCATCTCGATGGTGCGTTCAAGGCTCTGGTCGACTCCGATCGTGGAGTCCCTAGGCCCATAGCAATGCTGGAAGCAGCAGGGCGACGGAGAGTCGGAATGGCTATATTACATTAAGTAAAATAGGTTGAAACGCTTACAATGGCAAACACGTGTTTGAGATCACTGCCACTGGCGTTCAGGCTGGCCCGAGAGACGCTACTCTCGATTAACAGCCGCGGCTCTCGCTGTGAGCGTCGTTTTGATCGATTGTGCGGTCCTTGGGCTCATTGCCTACTGGGCCGTTGAGTATCATCCAAGTGAGTATCAGGCAGCTCCAGTAGGTAATACCACCGACGATTTCGTGCATCAGATGATAGTGGTCCATCATTGAAGGCGCTAATAACACGATGATTAAAATGCGTAGCGTGTTAAAGAGAAAGCCGAGTGTGATGCCTGAGATTAGATTGAAAGCAGCATCGATTGGGCCGAGTCTGCGGTAGATCGCTAGCAGTAAGGAGAGGAGCAGGCTCGTCAGAATGACGCCGAATCCATTACACTCCGAAGCGACGTGAAACGGATACTCATTGACCAACAGTATGAGCTGAGGGGGTGCGGCCGAGGTGCTGCCTTGTAGGCCGAGTTCAACTGTCTTGCCCAGGGCACTGAGCCCCATGCCGCTCCATTTTCCTGCGATTGTGCGGAGTGGCCAATCGAGCGCGGCCATCGATATACTTAGCAATATAAATGTGCAGAATGTGCCGGTTGCTGTATAGGTGATACGGCGTGCGCCTTCGCCAAAAATGTAGAGCACCAACGATGCGAGCCCGAAGCAATAGGCAGGAATCGCTACCAATGAGCTGATCAGGCTGAGCGCTTCAGATGTGTGAGGGATGACTTTACGCGCCAACACACTCAGCAGTAATAGCGCATAAGCTGTGACTAGCGTGTGGCGTGCACTCTTGTTGAGAGTCAGGGGTTCTTTGATTTCGATTCGACTGTAGGACACGAGTGCAACGATCGCTGTGGCTAGTACCATCAGGGCGTTTAAAATGCGATTCTGCTGATTCGCGGTCGTGGCCACCCAGAGTGTGATCGGTAAAAAAGCGATCCCTAAGCAGGCATACAAAGAGCCATTGATCCAAAAATTGGATTGCGTGCGCTTTTCCTTAAAGCTGGCGAACATCTGCTGACGATTAGACATGTAGGAAGAACTTGGTCAGAGTCGAATTGAATGACAAGATTATCAGAGTGTGGAGCTGAGGTGGAATCCCATTTGCGAGCGCCTAAGCAGAGCTTAGCGTTGCATCAAATACTACAAAGTTAAGTGAGCTTAGAACCTCTTTTTGCCACGTTCCCAAGGACGCCGGTCATCGACTGGTTGCACTGCGATCGATTGAATTCGCACACCAGCGAGAGCAGGGTGACGGCGTAGCTCTTTATAATTTGTGCCAGTGATTGTGAATGTGAGCGACTGCGCAGTCTCGGTTTCAACGATCTGATTGTCGATCAAAAAGCTCAGATTCACGCAGGTGGAGCCGTATTCAACATCAATCATCTTGCGGAATTTATCGATGAAGTCCGTGGCGCCTTTTTCGTGAGGGTGCAGGATGAAATTAATTCGCTGAATGATGCGTGGGATCGATTGCTCGAGATCGAATACCTCGTGGGCGGTGAGGCTCATCTCGCCGTTGCGTCGGCTAATCTGGCCGTGAATTAAAGTCAGCTTGCCGTCTTCAAGTCGCGAACCGTTTTTCTCATAAGGTTCGGGGAACATGATCATCTCGTAACTGTGCGTGGCGGTTGCGAGATTGAAGACGGCCATTTGGCGGCTGTCTTTACGGGTATATTTAATCTGTAAATTACTGACGATGCCGCCCAGGCGGAACGTCGTGCGGTCGTCAAAGTTTACTAAGTCTTCTGGTTTGGTAAAGGTATCGATCACCGTGTCGAGCCCTGCGTAGGCATCCATCGGGTGTCCCGAAATGTAGAAACCGAGCAGCTCTTTCTCGTAGCGCAGCTTTTCGGTCATTGGCATCAACGGGACGGTCTTGCGGGACGGGCCGCTTGGTTGTTGAGCATCCAGACCTTGATCGCCGCCCATCATATCAAATAATGAGCTTTGCCCGGCTTCGCGGTCGCGGCGTGTGCTTTCGGCTTCAGCCAGTTCCGAGTCGAGGCAGTCCAGTAGCGTGGCGCGGTCTTCGCCGAAGGTATCGAAGCCGCCGGTTTTAATCAGTGCTTCGATCACGCGGCGGTTGACGGCTTTATCGGCTGATCGAACGATAAAGTCGGTGAAGTCTTGGTAAGGGCCGTTGGCGTCGCGTTCGTTAATGATGACGATGGCAGCGCCTTCGCCGACGCCTTTCATTGCAGCCATGCCGAATCGAATACTGCCACAGTCACCTTCGATGATCGGGGTGAAGTCGCTGCCAGAACTGTTGATGTCGGGACTTAGTACAGGCACATCCATGGCATGGCACTCGGCGAGGATGTTGGAGATCTTATCGGAGTTGCCTTGCTCGGAAGTGAGCACGGCGGCCATGAACTCGATTGGGTAATTTGCCTTTAGGTAGGCGGTACGGTAGCTGAGCATTGCATACGCAGCCGAGTGTGATTTGTTGAAACCGTATTCCGCAAATTTTTCCAGTAATGCGAAGATCGCAGTGGCTGTTTTCGCGTCGATTTGATTGGTCTTACGCGCGCCGTCGATGAATACCTGCTTCTGCGTGTCCATCACCGACTTAATCTTTTTACCCATCGCGCGGCGAAGAATATCCGCGCCGCCAAGTGTGTAGCCAGCGATGATTTGCGCGGATTGCATGACCTGTTCCTGATAAACTAATACGCCGTACGTTTCTTCCACTAGTTCTTTGAGCAGCGGGTGTGGGATCTGTACGGTTGATGGATCTTTTTTACCCTCAATGAATTGAGGGATGAACTGCATCGGTCCAGGACGATAGAGCGCGATCAACGCAATGATCTCTTCAAAGGTACTCAGGCCGATCTGTCGGCAAAGTTGCTGCATGCCACCGGACTCCAATTGGAAGACAGCGGTAGTACGGCCACTGTTGAGTAAGTCAAAAGTGGCTTGGTCATCCAGAGGCACAGTCTCGATACTAAAATCTGGCATCGAGCGGGTGGTGCGCACATTGGCCTGCGCATCATCGATAACGGTTAGGGTTTTGAGGCCCAAAAAGTCCATTTTTAGCAAGCCGAGATCCTCGGAAGGGCCTTTCGGATACTGCGTGGTCAGGTCGCCTTCCTGTAAAGTGACTGGTATCAGATTAGTGATATCTTGGTCGGCAATAATGACGCCGCAGGCATGCTTGCCCGTATTGCGAATCATGCCTTCAATCACGCGTCCTTGCTCAATGATAATTTTGGCGACTCGATTGTGAGTGATCTCAGCGGCGAGTTCCGGAGATTTTTTGACTGAATCATCGAGCGTGATGTTTAGCTCGTCGGGGATCATCTTCGCGATCTTGTTGGCCTCGGAGAATTCGAGTTCATTGACGCGGGCGAGGTCGCGCACGATCATCTTCGCGCCAAACGTGCCGAAGGTAATAATATTTGCCACCCGGTCTTTGCCGTATTTGTCGCGCACATAGTTCACCACTTGATCGCGGCGCCGCATGCAAAAATCGACGTCGAAATCGGGTGGCGATACGCGCTCCAGATTAAGCATACGTTCAAACAGTAGGCCGAATTTGAGTGGGTCAATATCGGTAATCTTTAGCACATACGCTACGATACAGCCCGCACCCGAACCACGACCGGGACCCACTGGAATGTCTTGCTTGCGCGCCCAGTCAATGAAGTCCCAAACAATCAGAAAGTAGTCGACGAAGCCAGTGCCAGTAATGATCGCCAGTTCATATTCGAGCTGCTCGCAATAGCGCTTGTCGTCGGTCGATACATTTTCCCAGTTCGCGCGGCAGGCATCGTAGTTGGTCCCGTAACGCTCTTTGAGCCCATCTTTACATAGTTCAAACAGGTAGAGCCCATTGGCTTTGTGTTTGATGCGCTCGGCTTCGCTTAGAGTGATCGGTTGGTGCCCATCGCGGATGAGGATGGTGTTTTTTTGTACCTCGTAAATGTGCAGTATACGGTCGAAATTTTCGTGATCGTTGACGGAGTTGATCTCGATCGGACGATCATAAACTGGGTAGTGGTCGTCGCCGAAGGGCAGCTTAACTTCACACATTTCGGCGACGGCGGAGGTGTTGGTGATCGACTCGGGCACTTCCTTGAAGGCGAGCTCCATCTCCTCGCGTGACTTGAGGTAGAACTGGTGCGAGTCGTAACGCATGCGCTTCTCGTCTTTGATTTTGGCGCCGGTCTGGATGCAGAGTAGCGCGTCGTGTGGCTCCCAGTCGGTGTCGTTGACGTAG
>CAZIMR010000141.1:0-4452 GCA_964540215.1 uncultured Puniceicoccaceae bacterium | reverse complement strand
CCGGCCCCCAATCAACACTGTTGTTGACCGCCGAAAATGATATCTGATCCCAAATAGCACCAGATGCTATGGCGATTTGCCCTAGCGAAGATTCCGCTCCTGCCCCTAAAGCCATGTATATATCTGACGTATTGGCATCTAGATCGATAACAGCTCTAAGTCTCAGAGGATCGGTCAGAGTATAGATACTTTCGAAAGTATGAAACACCGTGTAGGTTGAATCGAGGAATGTATTAACCGTTAAGCCAGTACCTGTTTTATTCAGACGAATACGGAACAAGTCACTCCCCTGACTTGAATCCTTAAAGCCAATTCCGACATTGGCGCCGTTGGCATCGCCCCCAGTCAGTACCACCGAAGCAATAATCAGCTCCAACTCATAGACACCAGTTGAGCGCCCACCGATCGTGATCCCACTACTTCCCAAGAAATTACCGCCGGATGTAATCGACGCATCCTGTGAAACGACTAAAAGACCCGATCCATCGGTCATGATTGAAGGCGTGGCATCAGGAAACTGCACTGAGCCGTTCATATTCAAGGTGTCTGCAAGCTGAGTATTAACGACATCATCAAACTCCCAGTGCTCAATCGTCGCCTCAGTCGGCGGCACGGTGACGTCCTCCAGTTGCACCTGAATCGAACCATCTGCCAATAGCGCATAGGTCGCTGGGTAATCATTCCCCTCATAACTCACGGAAATCGCATACTCCCCTTTAAAGCCACTCAGTGACACTTCGCCATTCGCTGGGGTCGTATGAGTAACATCTGTATGATAGCGAATCCGGTGAAGATAATACCAGACTAGACCATTCAGCTTCACGGTACCATCATAGTAGCACAGCGCACGAGAAGTCGTCGGGTCATCGACATCAGTTTGAGGGTTCATGAAATCCCACGCACTCATCCCAGTCACATTAGGGTGACTGTAATAGGTCGTCAGAATTTCCTCAGTCATCTGTGCACGCAGCGTTTCGTCATACGCTGCGACCACGTTGCCGGTGCTGTTATCATACAAGTCTTTAATCTCAAACTCTGTGCCAGCCAATTTCAGACTCGGGTAACGCGTGGAAAATTCCTGCAGCCGTGCATACACAGTCTCGGGGGGGATGTGTCCGTATTTAAAACGGCTCTGAAACCCAATACCAGTCATCGGTCCATTGTCGGCGATGACTTGATCAATGCGTGAAAAATAAGTATTTCGGCGGGTCACATAGTCCGTGCTGCCCGCAACAAACTGAGCAGATACCACCTGATATTCATTAATGAATAAATCCGCAGCTGAATTCACTTTGTGTGCTTCAGCGATATTGAACCACTCAGCCATTTGGTCGTAGCCAAGTATCTCTTGCAGCAAAGTATTACCAACAGTTTCGTTAACGACGTCCCATTCATAGACATCCCACTGGCTCGCCCACTCAGTAATCTCGGCATCGACAACTGCCTCTAATGCAGCCTTTGCCGTAGCATCACGAGCACTCGCTCGATAGGTATCGACGGCGCCTCGGACATTGTAAGAGGCAAACTCCGAAGTGTTCGCGTTGGAGAGGTGGTTACCATATTCAACTCCCGAGACTGCCGCTGGATTATCCAGATCTTCGACCCCTCCCAGCCCTGGCCATATTAACAAATGCCCGCGCACATCTATCTCATTCGCCGCCGCCCAAGACATGAAATTGGGAATGTATTGATGCTGACTTGTAATTTTCGGTTTAAAGGCATTGTTGAAGCCAACTGAATTGAACATCGATTTGACAATCTGCTGCCAACCAGCGACATCCAAGCCACCAGTAAAATTATCCTGCGCATCAGTTAGATCCATCACTGTGGCAACACCACCGAATTTAAAGGCATTCTTCTGCAGCGCCACATTCACCATCGCACCAGAAATCGGTGAGCCTAGACTATCGACCACTGAAACAGTCAGATCTGCCTTGCGATTTCCCTCGATTCTCAAGTTTGCATCGCTGCGCCAAAGCGGGAGCGATTGAGGCTTCACAATTGCCGATAAATCCAGAATATCTTGCGCACTAAGGGTAATCCCGAGATCGCTTTCTATTTGATTCACCTCTTCAGAGCTCAGGCTTGAAACTACAGTCAGTTGGACAGCGACCGTATTTGAAGCACCATGAATGTCCACCGCTTGATAGGTGAATTCGATCAACCCAGAAAATCCCGTCGTTGGATCATAGGAGAAGCTACCGTCTGAACTCAGGCTCAAAGTGCCTGATGCCACATCGGCAACAAGGACCGCCGTGACCACATCACCGTCTGCCTCAGTATCATTCGACAAAACCCCAGAAGACTCGACTACCAACTGTGTGTTCATTGCCACGGTATATGAATCAGGTTGAGCGACCGGTGGCACATTTGAAATCTGCGCAAGCGCAACGACTTCAGACTCAGTCAGAACTGCATCGTAATAACGAATATCATCAAAGGTACCCGCAAAATTGGCCTGCCCCGACTGTCTTGCCCCAATGGCTGAAGCAATCGACTCAGATGTTAGCGATGACAAACTCTCTGAACTACTTCCGACTAATGAACCATCAATATACAACTGAGTAGTTACGCCGTTATTTTGCGCAACGAAGTGGTGCCATAAGCCGTCGTTGATAGGATCGCCCCAAGCCGGTGCATTGGGCACATTTCCATTAAAGGATAATTGCAGTTGGCCACCCGTGCTAACCCGCATTACATAGGCGCGCTCGATCTGAAACAGCAAGCTACGATCTGCGATATTCGCAGCGGTTTTAAACCAACCAGCAATTGCCACAGAACTCGAAGGATTCGTGACTAAATCATTCGCAGCAGTTTTGGCGTAATTACTGCCATCAAAAGTAAAAGCCCCACCATCCTTTCCGTTTGTCCAACCGGTCGATGATCCATTAATTAACATGTTCGCCGAACCGACTGAATCAGCAACCGAGCTACCAGACGCTTCATCGAACTTCCAATGGTGTAAGAGAGTAGCTCCAGACAGTGATGTCGAAACACATGCGGTCATTAACAGAGAACGGGCATACACAAATGCTCGACTAGAAAAAATGGGATAACAAATCATATAGGGCCAATGAAAGATTAAACTACTTTTTAGTTCTCACCGCGACATAACGCGATCAACAAGTCCGTTCCTTTTCGGTCGATAAATCTTGAAATCACGCAATATCAAAGCGCAACAGGTAATTACCAAATCCCCCAAAACAACCCCAATACTTACACCTGCCCACGACGGGCTTCGAGTTGCTCGCGAATGCTCGCGGCTTTCTCACGATTAATCGGGAAAAAATTCAATAAGCACAGAGCGGCTATCAAAGAGACCACTGGAATCAAAATATAGCCGACACGCATATTCTGATAGACTGAATCGGGCTGCGCCCCATTCAGCGAAGCATCGAACCCTGTTAGTTCAAGCAAAGGCCCAGAAATTAAAAAACCGATACAAAAACTAAGCTTCAAAATCCACGAAAAAATCGAAGCGAAACTACCCTCGCGACGCTCGCCAGTCTTTAATTCATCCATATCCACTACATCAATTTGCATCGACGGTAACATAAGCCAAAGCCCTGCATAACCGACTCCAATAAAAGCAGTATTAACCAGCATGAGCCATGGATAGTTGGGGTTAAAAGTCCACCAAGTCGTCGAGGCCGACAACAGCACGATGCTGACTGCGATAGCTAAACATTTGTTCTTACCTATTCGCTCAGATAGGCGCCTAAAAATCGGGATGAACATTAGACTAAATACCGTATATACAAGGGTGCCCCAACCTGCGAAAATCGCACCAATATCCCAATCACCACCCAACACATAATAGGTGCCTACGTAGCGACCATAACTATCAAAAATAGCAGTCCCTAATAAGAAACAGAGAGTGAACAAACACAAGATTACAAAGGCACGATTTGAGAGCGTTTCACGTAAACTATCCAAAAGATTAACCGACTTTTGTTTCGCAACCAGCTTTTCGTAATAACGCTCCTTAACAAATATTGCGGGAATCAGACCACCCACCAGTATGACTGCTGAAATCCCTAGACTAATATAGCGCATACCGTTGGCTGTGCTTGCAACCAATTCTCCCGTGCCAGGCTCTGTAATCATAAAGAGCGGCCGCAGTGTAATCCACCAGATCCAGCCATTCACTAGGCCAGCAAGGGTTTGAAAATAGCCGCGCACTTCAGCCACACGTGTGCGCTCATTATAGTCCGGAGTCATCTCCATGATCATACTCTGATACGGCATCGCCCAAACCGTGAAGCAGGTATAAAATAGAATGCCAAAGCCGATCACCCAAAGCATATTTTGCTCAGGCGTGAGTCCGACTGGAAACCAAAAAATTAAGAGATTGTTCTTCAACTAAAACGATCTTACCGACGTTACAGCTAAAAAGGTTGCGGAACTTTTGAACGCCGGCAACACGAAAGTTAAAGAAATAGGCCTAAAATG
>CAZIMR010000140.1:0-4483 GCA_964540215.1 uncultured Puniceicoccaceae bacterium | reverse complement strand
AAGAGCTGATGGCTCTCGCGAAAAAGCAAGACGAAGCTGTTAAACCAGGGCGTAATCGTCATCTCCAAAAGCTTGAATATCAAGACCGTCCCGAATGGGCCAAATAGCTACACTCTGAAATCTGATAGTTAGTTTAACTATTTGCCTGATCTGTAAAATTGAGGCCGCGAAAATTTATTTCCTCTCAAACACACGTACATAATCGACTACCATCTGCTGCGGATAGCTAGACGTGTCGATGCCCTCAATTCCGCCCCAACTGCCGCCTACGGCAATGTTAAGAATGATATAGTATAGATCGTCTTTAGTGAAGGGCCAGTCGTCGTCGGTACGTTTGCCTTTCTGCACGACATGGTAGCAGATGTCGTCAATAAAGAAGCGGATTTCACTAGCGCTCCACTCAACTGCATAAGTGTGGAAGACAGCCCAGACATCGGGCAAGATGACACTGTCCTTCACGTTGATGTGGTTCATGAAATTTGAGTGCTTAGTGTGTACGGCCGAGTGCACGTGGTTTGGATCGTAGCCGACGTGTTCCATAATATCGATCTCACCACATAGAGGCCATAGACCCTTCGTCTGATCACCCAGTAACCAGATCGCTGGCCAAGAGCCGCGGCCCTTTGTAAACCGTGCGCGGGCTTCCACGCGCGCATGGGCAAATTCTTTTTTCCCTCGAGTGACTAGTCGTGCCGATGTGAATTCTTGGTTGCCGAGTATCGATACATCCGCATTGAAGCCTTTTAACTCAGTCACGATTTCCTTAGAGCGCTCTGCGCTGACTACGTCTAGACGAGCTTCGATAACTAGAACTCCATTTTCTACACGTACATTCTCAGGCCGGTCGGTATAGTTTTGTAGCTCCTCATTAAAGCCAAGGTAGCCATAATCATAATCCCAAATGTCTGGATTAGGCTTCCCGGTGTAGTCGAACTCATCCGACCAGGAGAATTCCCAGCGTTCAGGGTTAAGGGAAGCATCCGGCTTAGCTTTTGCTGCGTTGAGTGTGGGAAGTGCAGCTAGCAATATTATGCTGATGGTATTTACAGAGAATTTAAGAACGTTCATGTGACAGGTAAATCTATAATGATATTTATTAACTAGTTAAATCGGTTTCGTCGATCAGGCACTTCAATGCGTTTTATATTGTTATAATAACTAACTATTTTAAATGAGGCAGGAGGGCGGAGGTTTACTTACTGAAAGAGGAGTCTTTCCGGAACCGTTATCCTCACGCAGCGAATATGCCCTGTTCGTTGAATCACATCTTGGTAGGCATCCGCTGGCAATTGATTGCCTTCTGATACTTGTTGGCTGTCATCCTGGCGGTTTATCTGCACTCGGATATGCGCAGTGTCAGAGTCTACGCTGTAGATGAACGGCGTCTGGCAGTAGGTGAAGGCGAGTTCGCCACTTTTGAGCTCAAAGTTTGCCACGTTACCGTCTAAAAGAGTGGTCTTAAAGGTACGCGCATCGCGGATGAATTCAGAGGCTAGCAACAGGCGCGGATCAAAGTGCAGTGCGCCCGCACGGATGCGAATGCCCAACTCACCAAACCGAGTGATTACTTCTTCTTTTACCTGCCCGGTCATACCAGGTTGCTGGGCACCGCTGTGCGCGGGGGTATGCGAGTAGGGGTCGGATGGAAATGCGCCATATTGCTGAGCCGTCTTGTTAAAGCCCAAGCCTTTGCGGACTTTGTAGTACCGTACACCCAGTGCATTGAGTAGCTCTTTGTCTGGTGAAGCCTTTTCTGCCTCGTTAAAGAAGCATTCTTGCACTGCCAGCAGCAGCTTTGACACTTGGTGCCAATAGATGCAACCCAAGCCCTCGAAGGAGAACATGCCGCCACTGCGCCCAGTAAACGCGCGGTGGTTGAATACGTTCTCGTAGATTTGGTGCGTTAGGCTGAATTCTTGTTCCACTAACTCTGCAAGTGTTTCTTCAGTTGAGAGCGCTTTTAGTAGTAGGTCGAGTGCATCCTTGTTCTCTAACGAAGAGGCAAAGCGCACCTTCCCTTGGGAGTCATTTGTTACCAGTCGACTATCCTTAATGTCCAGCATGTGTTGGAGCAGTTTAGAGGACTGTACCGCAGACTCATCAATCAGTCCCTTATTCATAAATGCCGGCAATTTACGGTCTGGGTATAATAGAAAGCTGTTGCGATCTTTAACATACAGCGGGCTTTCAAACATCGTATCGACTAACTTCACTGCCTCGGAGCTGCTTAAGTGGCCCGCAGAGAGCCCAGATACTTGGCCTTCGAGCATTTCATACAGACGAGATACCGACATGGAACTGCGATCCTCGGAGTAATCAAGTAGGTTATAACTGTCCATCAGAGAGTCGGGACGTTTCGCGGCATCTAGGGTCGCTCGCAACCAGCGTTCAGCTGCTTCCAATAAGTCTAGCACCGTCTTTAAGGGAAGGTTCTTGCTCGTTTCGAAATCGGCCGCATAGACTCGATCTCGGTAGCGTTGCCCGGAAAGGCCTAACTCACAGACTACTTGCGCTCGCAAGGTGTCATCCCTTGTGCAGATCGACGGGTCGGTCTCACGGTTTGTAAAAATAGGTAGCAAAGAACCGACGAACTCAGCCACTGGGGCGCTTAGAAATACTTGTTTATCTTGGTCAAGTTCGCTCCACCATTCGCGGCAAAATTCTAAGTATCGCAATAAATGGCCGGTTGTCACCATCGACAAGCCGTAGCCAACCAGCGCATTGTTGGCGTCATTCCATTCTGGGCGTTCGGTGTTCATCCAGATGCCGCCTCCAGGCACAAAATTACTCAACTTCACGAGCGCGGGAATCAATATTTTTTCCGTTAAGTTGGCTTTGTGTATCGATGCATTTGCAGTTTTCAGTAGAGCACCGTCACTGCCTTCTTCTTCTGCCTGCAGCCTAAGTTGTGCGCTTAAGTCCGCATCAAAAGTGATCGTTGATTGCGGGTTGTCAAAAATAGCTTCCATTGACTTGATCCGATAGGGGACGTTGGCAAAAACAAAAGCGCGTTCATCTAGCCATTTGTCCAATACTTTCGGCTCGAATGCGCGCAGTGTTTTGATCAGGCGTAGCAGATAGACAATTTGATGATCTCCCCAATAGCCAATGCCAGAAAAAGGATCCTCAGCGTCGATTTCTTCCCAGTCAAACCCACGGTCGAATATCCGGTATGGATTGTAGCCGTCCATAGTTGACGTATTTAGGAACTTAGCGATCACGTGCTCGAGGAAGAGTGGGTAACTAAGGCACAAGGCTTCCCAATTTTGAAAGATATCCCGCCAATTGCCTTGGTAAGCCATACTCGGATTACCATCTGAATCATGAGTTTTTATTACAAATTTGTTCCATGGGCGACTGGGGTCGCCATGGCGCCGACTAAAAGTCAACGGTAGGTACTCGAGGAAGAGTCGCAGCAAATCCAAATCCTTAAGCTCCTCAATGCGGCTGCGACATTCTCCGTAGTCCAACCACCCGTTCAAGTCAGATAGAGCAGCTTTGTGCGATTCGTACAGTGTTTGATTTGCATCCTTAATATGTGCCTGCAGATGTTCTCCTTGAATCGAGTAACCCTTTATGAAAATGCCTCCGCGCATTGAGTTGAAGAGAACATTGGCAGTGTGGTGAATCTCCGACATCGGGTCGTTTCCGCATTGGAACGCATCCGCACTGGCAAGCAGCTCTGCAAGCTCTGCATCATTGTTATCGATCGCTTGCTTTACGAGTGCAGCGCCGTCTTCTGTATCCAATTGATCAATACGCATGGCGAGCTCGGCTGCATCCAGATCGCAATCGAGTACAATCAGCCATTCCTTGGACTGTCCTGGTTGCAATGTAATTTCACCGTTCAACCAGTAAGCGCCCCTTTGTCCACAGCTGAGGTCGCGTTGGTGCGCGGTTTTGCCCTGAATCATCGCATCAGGTGCATCTATGGCCAAGGTCACCTCGGCTTCCGAAAGGCCAGCAGACCAGACGCAGTTCGCGCGAAGATTTTCCATCGGCTCGGGGCGATCCGTAATCCCCGATGCAGTCGAATACATTGCCATGCGTGAATTGGGCTGCAACTCACTTTGCTTATATGCATCAGTTAATACGCTGCTAGTCGCTTGTAAGCGTGAATCTAGGCCGGGAGGCAGAATGTTCGCGATGCCGTCTAAAATATTCAGTTGCACTGCATGGCTGCCGTGGTTTTTCAAACATGCTGTGCGGGCCAAGCCGAAGCGTCCTGCCGGTTGCCAGCGATAACTAAAAGATAAACCATCTTGCGCTCGTTGCTCTCGGAAGCAGATGGAGTTGCCCAGTGTACTTTTCGATAAAGTACGTGCTAAATTATGCGCTCTTTCGGTGTGTGGGGTAAACGGTTCCCATAGTTCATTGTTTGCCAAGCGGATCATGGTGCGCGGGCCTGTCACGCCGTAACTATCGTGAATTTTATCGACTGTAACATATGGAAAGATTGCCTTTTCTGAACTTTCACGTCCAG
>CAZIMR010000139.1:0-4488 GCA_964540215.1 uncultured Puniceicoccaceae bacterium | reverse complement strand
AGCCGCAGGGGGTCCCAAAGTCAATAGGGTTTTCAAACAACTTATCTCATGAGTCATGTATCACAAGCCTGCGGGCGCACACGCCCGCGGCTGTCAGAGCTCGGGGAGCGCCTTCCGCAGCGCTAGCTTCGCGGCGAGCTGCCGCTGGCGCTCGCGCAGCGCGCAGACTGCGAGCGTGAGCCGCTCGGAGGTGCTGCGCATCGAGAGGGCCTGCACGCGCTCCGACGGCGAGAGCGCGGCGGGTGCGCTGCTGCTCTTCCTCTGCCTGTTGGTTAACTCTAGCTTGGCTTCGCTATCGCTATATTTAGTGCTGCTGGGGCCCATGCTTGTACTGCCCGCGCTGTACTTGAATCACCGCTCTTTCTTCCTCTGCACCTTGTTCACTGGACTCTGGGTCGATGCCGCCCTGCCAGTAACCTTCGGCCTCTTCACTTGCGGTTTCCTAGCAATGGGTACGCTCATTGCAATGGCACGGATACGCTTCCGCGCTGAACACAACTATCATCCGATCTTACTCGCGCACATCACAAACGTTGCTTGCCTCGTGCTGCTCACGGTCAGCGAAGGGCTTGCCTACATCAGCGCACCCGCATTTTGGCTGCAATTACTGATCACCGCGCTGTTCTCCCACGCCGCGCTACTCATCGTTGCTCCCTGGTTTTTTAATCTTCAGCGACTACTGTTCGAACTCTGCCATACCGATACTGAGCCGGACGAATTCCCGATCCTATGAGTCAATACGATGTGCATAGAGGCGAAAATCCACGCATCCTGTTTTTTCTATGGATCGTGCTAGCAGCCAGTGTGGTGCTGATCGGCGGGCTCGGTTCGAGCCAGTTGATTGACATTCGGGAATACCAGGAAATCGAAAAACGCCAAACTGAGCGGCGCGTCCTGACCCCAGGCCCGCGCGGTGATATTTATGATCGCCACGCCAAACTACTGGTCGGCAACCGCCCGCACTACTCCGCCGTCGCCTACCTCGACGACTTGCGCCTCGATTTTCGCCAAGAATACTCGAAGATCATTCGCGCCGAACGGGTGCTGATTAAAAACGTCTACGAAAACACGCCCGAAGACGAACGCCCACGCGACCCCCCCACCCCGAATTACAACGATTGTGCATGGACTGCGCGGCTCAACGTAGTCAACCGCTACATCGCCAAGATCAATGCAATCTCGGGCAGAGGTAATGCCATGCCCAAAAAGACGCTGATTCGCCACTTCAACGAGCAACTCCTACTGCCGCTACCGCTGGTCGAAGACCTCACTCCCGACCAATACGCCCGACTCGTCGAGCAACTCCCGGTCAATTCGCCGATTCAAATCCACACTGGCACCGCTCGCTTCTACCCCTACAGCAGCGCTGCGGCTCATCTGCTTGGTTACGTGCAAAACACCCTACCCGACTCGAGCGAATTCCCCGACGATGGCATCAAGACCTTCACCTTTAAAACTAAAACCGGCAAAACCGGACTCGAACATTCCTTCGATGACCTGCTCTCCGGCAGCACAGGCAGCGAACTATGGCGCGTTGATCCGCTCGGCTTTCAAGATACACGGCTAGATATGATCGCGCCCAAACAAGGCGAGAACCTCATCACCAGCATCGACATCGATCTACAGTTGGTCGCCGAAACTGCGCTCGGCGAACGTACCGGTGCGGCCATCGCGCTCGACATTCACAGTGGCGAAGTGCTCGCCTTGGTCAGCCATCCAACCTACGACCTCAACCAACTGAGCCCCTTCATTCCCCGCAAGACCTTCGAGCTTATTAACGAGCGCGGCGCATGGCTCAATCGTGCAGTGCAACTCTCCTACCCGCCCGGCTCGACCTTCAAGCTCATCACTTCCATCGCGGGCATGCGCAATGGCATCATCAATGCCGATACCACGCACGATTGCCAAGGAATGCACCGAGTCGGGAACCGCGTCTTCCGTTGCCACTCACGCTACGGCCATGGCGAAACCGGTCTCGCCAGCGCGGTCGAACGCAGCTGCAACGTATTTTACTACATTTCAGGCTTAGAAATGGGCATCGATCTGATCAGTGCTGAAGCCAAGCGCTTTGGGCTCGATCAAAAAACAGGCATCGAAG
Source organism: uncultured Puniceicoccaceae bacterium (assembly GCA_964540215.1). Classification (GTDB taxonomy): domain Bacteria; phylum Verrucomicrobiota; class Verrucomicrobiia; order Opitutales; family Coraliomargaritaceae; genus Lentimonas. The sequence goes on along the minus strand of CAZIMR010000139.1, from coordinate 2,390 downwards.
TGCCGTTTGAAACCAGCCGCCTCGTGGTGCCCTCCAAAGCCTGGAAAAAGGAGAAAGGCCTCGGCGGCTGGGGGCCTGGCGACACCGCAAACACCGCCATCGGCCAAGGCTACCTCCTGCAGACCCCATTGCAAATGGCCATCGCCATGGCTTCGATTGCACGCGGTGAGACGCGCACTCAACCAACATTGCGCGCACTCGCCCGCGAAGACGCCATGCAAGTCAATCACGGCGGCGAAGCAATCGGCCTGACACCCGAACAAACGCGCTCACTTTGGGAAGGCATGGAGCGAGTCGTCGGCCCTAGCGGCACCGGTCGACTCGTCCAAATCGACAACTTCCGCATTGCCGGCAAAACTGGCACCGCCGACTTTCGCGCCCACGGTAAAGAAGTGAACCTCGCCTGGTTCATCGGTTTCGCACCAGTGGAGAATCCACAAATCGCCGTCGCCGTCATGGTCGAAGGCACCCGCGAAAGCCACACCTATCACGGCGGCTCCACCGCTGGTCCAGTGGCCAAAGATATTTTCCTCCAGTTTATTGAGAGCTATCCCGAACGCGCGGGCTTCCCGAACGCGCAGTAACGAGTCGAGGACGACTCCCCTTGGTTGCGGCTAGATATGGGCGAGTCGCCCATATTTATTCAAAACTACAACGTTCGGATGTCCGCGTAGCTACCACTCGCGCGCTGCCGCAATTTCGGAAAGGCTCCGATCAATCGTCGCGCGCAGGTTTCGCCATCAGGCATCTGCTCGGTTCCTTTTGCAGCTTTCAAAATGGCCAACGGCTTGAAGCGCTCATCCACAGGCAGAGTCGTTAAATAGTCCTGCATCGCGGTATCGATCAGCCCAGGCGCCAAGGAGGTAAAATGCGTCCGCGGTTGCTCGTCCACGTAGAGTTGGATCAGCATATTTAGCGCCGCTTTGGATAGACTATAGCCATTCCAGCCGCGACTGCCAGACAACGAGGCACCTGATGAGATGGCCACCACTTGCTGCACTGACCGCTCCTCAGCAAACAACGTATCGAGCAGCCATTTATTTGCCCATACGTTGATCTCCATCGTTTCGCGCAAGTCACTCAATGGAGTCTCCTGCATGTCGCGAATTTCTCCGAGCTTAGCGGCATTTAATACCACCAGGTCCAGACCCCCCGCATCTGCGAGTAAACGTTCGACGGTGTCACTAGCGGAGGCTGCATCTGAAAAATCCGCCGACATAAAAATTAATCCTTTTTCAATCAAATCCTCAGGTGCCCGTCGGCTACATCCATAGACCGTCGCTCCCTCCTCTAAGTAAATTTTTGCAAGTCCATGTCCTAAGCCAGAACTCACGCCTGTAATAAAAACCTTCTGATTCATGCAACTGTTATAACAATTCAGCGATGTATATAAACAGAAAAACACGCCAATACCGAAATCACTTATGCAACAGCAGTCCAGAATCCTCCCTTTTTACTTCATTGCCAGCCTCGCATTCGCGCATTCAGCCGAATTACACCAAGGCCTGCTGCCGGCGAGTCAATCACCACCAGCCAAAGCAAGTTGCACCATATTCATTCAAGGTACAAAGCGTATTATCCAATCCAACGGCATTCCAGATCACTCGGTCGCAGCCTTCCCTAACCGAGGCAACCCACACACCATCACCGAGCAACACTACCACTACGAAGTACCGGCCAACCCAAAGATCGCCAATCAAGCCACACCGCTCGTTAAGCAACCCTTCGGCGTCGCACTCAATGGCGTGCCCTTTGACCCCGGCACCGCCGAATACTACCAGCGCGATCGCACCTCAAAGTGGAACTACGAAGCCCTAAGCGGCAAGGTGCGCCTCGGTCTCGACGAAAACCACGCGCATGTGCAGCCCAGCGGCGCTTATCATTACCACGGCCTACCTACGCAACTCTTTGAAGTAAACTCCCAAGGGAACGAGCAAATGGCACTGGTCGGCTGGGCCGCAGATGGATTCCCGGTGTATGGTATTTATGGATACACTGACGCGCATGATCCAACCAGCGGCATCACTCAACTCAAGTCCAGCTACCGCATCAAATTTGGCAAGCGCCCAACGGGCAACGATTGCCCAGCCGGCGACTATGACGGCACCTACACCATCGACTACGAATATGTAGAAGGCCTCGGCGATCTCGACCAGTGTGGCGGCCGTCATGGCGTGACGCCCGAATTCCCAGCCAGCACTTACTATTATGTGCTGACCAACGATTACCCGTTCATCCCGCGCATGTTTCGCGGCACTCCGGATCCCAGCTTCGAACGACGGCGCGGCGGCAATCGTATGACTCCACACGATGGCCCGCCGCCACCGCGGCGTGGAGCGCGTTTTTAGCCGTCACTCCCCACGCCAGGTATAGGCGTGGCACAACGCCAC
>CAZIMR010000138.1:0-4521 GCA_964540215.1 uncultured Puniceicoccaceae bacterium | reverse complement strand
ACCAGAGATGACGATCTGCCCAGGGCAGTTAAGGTTGGCGATTTCGATATCAAACTCATCGCAGAACACTTGTACTTCCGCAGACGTGCCACCGATCACGGCAGCCATGCCACCCTTTGTAGCGTCGCAAGCGACTTGCATCAGGCGGCCACGCTCAGCGACGAGCTTGAGGCCAGTTGCGAAATTATACACGCCCGCAGCTGCCAGTGCAGTCAACTCACCGAGACTCAGACCACATGCGGCATTCACGTCTTCGAGCTTGCCGGCTTCTTTCAACGTACTAAAAAGTGCGAAGCCCTGGACGTACAATGCTGGCTGGCAAACTTTGGTCTCAGTGAGTGCTTCGGCGGGACCCTCAAAGCACAGCGTTTTGAGATCCCAGCCGAGGATTTCGTTAGCCTCATCATAGAGTGCTTTCGCAATTGCAGAGTTCTCGTAGAGAGAACGGCCCATGCCCACGGATTGCGCGCCTTGTCCGGAAAAAAGAAGTCCTGTTGCCATAGAGTATAAGTATCGTGTGATGGTTATTCGAAAAACAAAAGAGCCTTAGTCCTCACGCTTGAGGAATCAACCAGAAAGCGCGCTACATTCGCGGTTGAAAGACGCATAAACAAAAAAAGGCCGGAGCGTTTCCGCTCCAGCCTTTTGAAAGTGTAATGCAAGGCGCTTACTTGGAAAGCTTCGCTGCGCTCTCAACGAGTGCTGCGAAGGAGTTTGCCTTGAGTGCGGCACCGCCAATGAGGCCACCGTCGATATTTGGCTGCGCGAGGAGCTCGTCTGCATTCTCTGGCTTCATCGAACCGCCGTACAGGATGCGCACCTTATCTGCTGCTTCTGCGCCGATTAGACCAGCAAGCAGGCTGCGAATTTCCGCATGCACTTCTTCGGCCATTTCTGGTGTCGCAGTCTTGCCAGTGCCGATCGCCCAGACGGGCTCGTAAGCAATGACCAGTGCGTCTGCAGCGTCTGCAGTGACACCCACGAGTGCTCCTTCGAGTTGAGTCTTGATGACTTGGTTGACCTGGCCCGCTTCCCGCTCATCGAGTGTTTCACCGATGCAAACGATTGGCTTAAGATTTGCAGCCAGTGCGGCGAGTGTCTTCTGGTTAACGATCGCATCGGTTTCACCGAAGTATTCGCGACGCTCGGAGTGTCCAAGGATGACGAACCTGCAGAACAGGTGGCGAAGCATCTCAGCAGAAATCTCGCCCGTGTAGGCACCAGAAGCTTCGAAGTGCATGTTTTGCGCACCAAGAGAAACGTTGGAATCATTGACCACTTGCGAGACTGCTTCAAGTGCGGTGAAGGTTGGGCAAACGCAGACAGAAACATCAGTCTGTGGACCAACGATGCTGACGACGTCTTTGGCGAGCTCAGCGCCTTCGGCCGAGTTCAAGTTCATTTTCCAGTTACCTGCGATGAGGTATTTACGTGCTGTTTTACTCATAATATTTTTAAATTAGGATAGAGAATTAGGATGGAAGGCAATGCTCTGTCGTTGCCGCTCAGAGGTGGAAATAACTACGCATTTCCCTCCAGTTTAATTGGATTAGAGGGTGTCGAGTGCGCTGACGCCGGGGAGCTCTTTACCTTCGAGGAATTCGAGGGAAGCGCCACCGCCAGTGCTCATGAATGTGACTTGGTCGCCGTAGCCAGCCATCTTGATGGCTTTTACGGAGTCGCCACCACCGATGATGGAACATGCATCGGAATCTGCGATTGTCTTAGCCACCGCGAAAGTACCCTTGTTACAGGCTTCGATTTCGAAGATGCCCATCGGTCCATTCCAGAGTACAGTCTTGGCATTTTTAACTTCAGCATTGAACAATTCAATACTCTTAGGGCCGATGTCGACGCCTTCCCAGCCGTCTTCGATACTGCCTTCAACCACTTTGCTATCTGCAAAGGTGCCTGCGCCGAAATCGAGACCTTTGACAACCATGTTATCCACGGGAAGGAGAAACTTAACGCCCTTCTCTTTCGCTTTCGCGAGTGCTGCTTTTGCAGTTGGAACGAAATCAGGTTCGCTAAGGGAATCCCCGACGGTTTGCCCCAAAGCCAATTTAAAGGTGTAAGCCATGCCACCGCCAATGATGATGGTGTCTGCTTTCTCAAGTAGCGTGTCGATCACTTTGATCTTATCGGAAACCTTGGCACCGCCAAGAATCACTGTAAGTGGGCGCTCAGGGCTGTTGGTTTGTTCGCCAAGATATGCGAGTTCCTTCTCGATGAGAAGACCGCAGACACTTGGTGAAAGGTGCTTCGCAACGCCCGCAGTGGATGCGTGCGCACGGTGCGCAGTACCAAATGCATCGTTGACGAATGCATCAGCTAACTTGGCGAGTGATGCGGCAAATTCTGGATCGTTCTCTGTCTCGCCCTGGTAGAAACGAACATTCTCAAGCAGTGCGACTTCGCCATCGCCGAGTTTCGCAACTTCAGCTTCAACCTCTGCGCCGATGCAATCTTCGATGAATGTCACAGGCTGTCCGAGTTGAGCAGCGAGTGCTTCAGCAACCGGAGCGAGTGTGTATTTCGCGTTCTTCTCACCCTTGGGACGACCGAGGTGGCTAGAAAGAATGACCTTTGCGCCTTGAGCGATGAGGTTTTGAATCGTAGGCAGTGCTGCAACGATACGAGAATCGTCGGAGATGACACCGTCTGTTAGTGGGACATTAAAGTCACAACGAACGAATACGCGTTTGCCAGAAAGGTCGACGTCTTTGATGGATTTTGTGCGAGACATAGTGATTGAATTTGAAAGAAAAGATTAAGACAGCATTCCACCTAAAAAAGCAAAATGAACCTTTTGTGAAAAAATGAAAAAGGCCGCCACAACAGAGTCTCCGGGAAATGGAAAACCTGTGCGGCGGCCAGAAATTCAAAATGAAATTAGCAAGTTCTTAGAGGAACTTGGAAACTTTCTGAACGAGTTCAACAACGCGGTTTGAGTAACCCCATTCGTTGTCATACCATGATACGAGCTTGAAAAACTTGTCGTTAAGACCCATACCGCTGCCTGCATCGAAGATGGAGCTAAGCTCGTCGTGGATGAAGTCAGAAGAGCAAACTTCGTCTTCAGTGTAACCAAGGATACCCTTCAGGGAACCTTCGGACGCTTCCTTCATCTTTTCGCAGATTTCTGCGTAAGAGGTGCTCTTTTCTGTTTTAACTGTAAGGTCTACAGCAGAAACAGTTGGAGTTGGAACGCGGAAAGCCATACCAGAAAGCTTGCCTTGGACTGCAGGAAGCACGAGGCCAACAGCCTTCGCAGCACCGGTAGTGGAAGGGATGATATTCAGAGCTGCTGTGCGGCCGCCCTTCATGTCCTTAGGAGAAGGACCATCAACTGTCTTCTGAGTCGCGGTGTAGGAGTGTACTGTGGTCATGAGACCTTCGACGATACCGAAGTTTTCAAGAATGACCTTAGTCATCGGTGCCAAGCAGTTGGTAGTGCAAGAGGCATTGGAGATGAGATCGTGTTCAGCGGTGATCTCGTCGTCATTGACGCCGATTACAACAGTCTTTACGCCGTCACCCTTACCAGGAGCGGAGATGATTACCTTCTTCGCGCCCGCAGTGATGTGGCCTTGGGCCTTTTCGTCTTGAACGAAGAGACCAGTTGATTCAATGACGATATCAACGCCAAGCTCTTTCCAAGGAAGCGCTGCAGGACCTTCGCGAACTGCGAGTGTCTTGATTTCGTGGCCGTTGACTACGATGACGTCGTCACCCTTAGTTTCAACTGTGCCTTTGAAACGACCCTGTGTGGTGTCGTATTTAAGTAAGTATGCGAGGTTCTCAGCAGGGACGAGGTCGTTAATTGCGACCACTTCGATCTCGCTGCCGAGAAGGCCCTTCTCAACGAGAGAGCGAAATACCAAGCGACCGATGCGGCCGAAACCATTAATTCCAATTTTTGTAGCCATTTTTATGTATGTGTTGTTTTCCTGTTTATGATGAAAAAATTTAAGAAGCAGGGACTAATTAATTAGGTTCGCAGCATTGGCAAGAAATATTCGCCACCATTGTCGAATAGCCGAACAACCAGTGCGTAACCTGCGAACCGTGATCGAGTTAATCCGCTCTAGGTAAGTCCGTGGGCAAGGTGAACCGAAATGATTTATCAAACCACTGTACGTGGCATGATAAACTCGAAACACCTGACAATGAAGCACTAAAAGAGGTCAATCCACCCTCTTTCTGATGCCCGACACAGGTACATTTTACAATATTTGGTAATCGATTTTGTTCAGATTAAGATCTAGACTAGTTAGCTCTTTAAGCCAGTAGTCTACACTTATCACTTATGAAAATTAAAAACTGGGACATTTTCGCGTTTATCGTCTTATACCACTTATTACTTGTGGTATTGATCCCTGCAGCGATTGCAGCGCTAAGTTGGCCTGCTGCTATATTATTTTTGGTCACCTATATTGTTGGAGGCATGTCGATCACGGTCGGCTACCACCGTCTTTACGCCCACAAAGCCTATACGGCCAATGCCTTCTTCGAATGGTG
>CAZIMR010000137.1:0-4550 GCA_964540215.1 uncultured Puniceicoccaceae bacterium | reverse complement strand
CATGATATTAGAGATTGTCGCAGTCGGTGCGATTGCGAGCACGTTGGAGTTACGCATACCATGTTTGGCGATTTTTTCGCGCAATGGCTTCCAGTCCATTTTGCCCGCACGTGGTACTTCGATTTTCTCGCCACGTTCTTGCTCGAGTATATCCAGTGTATCTTGGGGCATCAGGCCGCGATCCCACTTGGAACCTTTATAGCTGCTGTAAGTACCGTGTTCAGCGGCAATGTCGCTGGACGCTTCGTAGGCATAATAGGCGATGGCTTCCATGAACTCATCGTTGAATTCGACGGCAGCTTGAGACGCGAATGCGATGTCCTTTTTGTAGAGCGTGTTTTGTAGCCCCATGATGCCGAGCCCGATGGGCCGGTGACGACTATTGGCAGTTTTAGCCGCTTCAGTCGGATAGAAGTTGATGTCGATCACGTTATCGAGTGCACGCACTGCGATGCTGATTGTCTCACGCAGTTTTGCATGGTCCAAGTTACCATCGGCATCAAGATGTGAGTCGAGCACGACTGAACCCAGATTACACACCGCAGTCTCTTCGTCGCTGGTGTTGAGGGTAATCTCGGTACAGAGATTCGAGCTGTGAATCACACCACAGTGATCCTGCGGACTGCGGACATTACACGGATCCTTGAAGGTGATCCAAGGGTGCCCCGTTTCAAAAATCATCCGCAGCATTAACTTCCACAGGTCGAGCGCGGGTTGCTTACGACCAAAGATTTCGCCGCGCTCTGCCATCGCTTCATACTCAGTGTAGCGCTTTTCAAACGCCTTACCATAGAGGTCATGCAAGTCGGGTGTTTCGTTCGAACGGAACAAGGTCCACTCGGTACGGGCTTCCATACGCTGCATGAATAAGTCCGGAATCCAGTTCGCGGTATTCATGTCGTGCGTGCGGCGGCGGTCGTCACCGGTGTTTTTACGCAACTCCAGGAAATCGGGTAAATCATTGTGCCACGACTCCAGATACGCACAACCTGAACCGCGACGCTTGCCGCCTTGGTTGACTGCGACGAGTTGGTCATTGTGCAACTTCAAGAATGGGATAACGCCCTGGCTTTCACCATTGGTGCCTTTAATAAAGCCACCGGTGCCGCGCACTGCAGTCCAAGAACCGCCGAGGCCACCAGCCCATTTAGACAGGAAGGCATTGTCGGCGATGCCGCGGTGCATGATCGACTCGATACTGTCATCAACTTTGTAGAGATAGCAGGACGAGAGCTGTGAGTGTAATGTGCCGGAATTGAACAATGTCGGCGTAGAGGAGCAAAAGCGCCGGCTCTTGTAGAGATTGTAAAGCCGGATAGCGTAACCCTCGCGGTCGACCTTTTCATGGTGAAACAGACCCATGGAAACACGGATCCAGAAGTATTGTGGCACTTCAAGATGGCGGTGCTTCTTACCAGTCTTATCAACAATCAGGTAGCGGTCATATAAAGTTTGCACGCCAAGATAATCGAAATCGAGGTCGGCAGATGGGTCGAGTGCGGCAGCGATCTGATCGAGATCGAAGTCGAGTAGTTTCGGGTTAATGCGCTCGATCTCGATCGCACGCTTTAGGTAGCTCTTAAACCCGCGGCGATGTGCATCTTTGAGTTGCTCGACTCCATCACGTAGGATGTCCCAATCGAGCACTTCTTCGTAAATGTATGTCAACAATACACGACCGGCAAACCGCGAAAAGTCGGCATCGCGCTCAATCATGGTTTTAGCATTGAGGATGATCGTCTTTTGCAGGTCCGAACGCGTCATCTCTGGATAGAGCGAACGGCGTAACTCATCATCAATTTCCTCTGCGCTTAAATTAAGATCCAAACCAATCATCGCAAATTCGATGCGACGCTTAAGATCAAGACCATCCCAGAATGTATTTTCACCACTGGTTTCGGTGACGACGATCATTGACTCCTGCAATGTTTCGCTAGAATCGATGATGCCTTCATCCTCACGGACGCGCGAACGGTGCGCTCGATAAAGGATGTATGCTTCAGCAACCTTGAAATGACCTTGGCGCATCATCTCTTCCTGCACCGCGTCCTGAACATCTTCGATATTGAGAAAGGCCTGGCCTGAACCATTGAGACGATCAGTTGCCGCACGTGCGACTTCGACTGCTGGAGACGAGTCCAGTTGCAGGGAGAGAAAAGACTTACGTACAGCGACCTCGATCTTCGCTTCGTTCCATGGCACGACTTGACCGTTACGACGAATCAAACGTATCGAAACGGGATCACGCTCACGCTCTTGCCCCTTGGCACGACCAAAGACCAAACTCTTGGCAACGTCATGCGCGTCGTTTTCGATCAATGCCTTCTCAATCAGAAGATGGATGTCGTGGGCTGATAGTTTCAACGCACGACCTTGTTCAATCGAGGTAGCCAGCACTTTGCCGACACTCTCAGCAATACTCGCAACAAACTGTTGATTTACGTCCGTGTAAATTTCTTCTTCCTGACGAGATAAAAGTAGGTCAGTCAGCGCCGCACCAATCGTATCGGCAATCTCAGCAAGATCGAAATCACGTTCGCCACCCTCAACTTCAATTTTAATTTCGGAGCGTTGAAAATGGTCAGCGCCGATCACCGCCGCCCAATTAAAGCGCGGTTTTTTATCTTTGGGAGTCGAGGCGTAACGTTTGAGTTCGAGGTCTTCTTCGAATGAAATTTTATGGATCATTATTTATTGTTTAGTTTAAGTTAGTAAATGGGGTGCCGGGGGTAGGCCTTAGTATCAGTAGAAATGGAAAAAGGAGTGCGGACCAGGTCCGCACTCCGGAGATAGTGTATCGCCAAGCTGTTAGCTTAGAGCTCGTCGTCGTCAACTTGTCCCAAAGCAGATGCTTTTTGGTACTCGGTCACGCGGCCTTCGAAGAAATTCTGCTCTTTCTTGATGTCCATCATCTCAGCCAGCCAAGGGAATGGATTGGACACGCCAGCGCCCAACGGCTCTAGGCCGACATCTTCAAGGCGACGGTCGCCAATGTAGTCGATGTATTGACAGAATTCTTCAGCACTAAGGCCAACTGAATTGACGGGTAAGCAGTCGCTGATAAAGTCCTTCTCCAGCGAGATCGCTTCGCGCATCAAGTCGCGCAGCTCTTCTTTAAAGTCCGCCGTCCAAACATCTGGATTCTCCTCAATTAGATCCATGATCAAATTGCGGAACACCTCGATGTGATTCGACTCGTCACGCAGTGTGTAGCGAAACATTTGGCCGATGCCTGGGAATTTATTCTGACGGTAGAGCGACAGCACCATGCCGAACAAACCGTAAAACTGAGTGCCTTCCATGCACTGTCCAAACAGGAACAAGTTCTTAGCGAACGCTTGCTTATCCTTTGTAGTGGTCAAGTCCATGTCGCGACGCAAGCCACGTGAGTTTGTTACCACAAAGTCGGTCTTACGCTTGATGGTTGGGATATCTTCAAACATCGCCTCACACTCGTGTGGGTTGATGCCGAGCGAGCTGATCATATAAACCAGCGAGTCCGCGTGAATATTCTCCTCATGCGCATGACGGCCGAGCAGCAACTTGAGCTCCGGAGCAGTCACCAACTCACGAGTCACGTGCTGAATGTTATCACCCACGATACCCTCCGCTGCAGAGAAATAACCGATCGCCATCTTGATAATCCAGCGCTCCGCATCGGAAAGGTCGGTACTGCGCCACAACTCAACATCCTTTTGCATTGGGATGTCCTCCGGCTCCCAGTGATTGTTCTTCATAGTCTTATATAGATCATAAGCCCATTGGTATTTGAGAGGTAAGATATTAAAGAACATCGTGTCCTTGCCGTTAATAACTTTTTTAGCAGCATAGGCTTCTGCTGCTTTCGCTTCGTCGAGCACGAAGGTTTTATCGCCGATTGTGTAGGATTTTTCCATGGTTGGGTGGGTTTTGTGTTTTTGTGTTTTTGTGATTTAAAATAGTTAAAAAAAGCACGATAATCGTGGCAAATAAGTCTGGATAGCTATCGCCGTAGTTGAAGCTGTTGAAAGAGAGTGAGATAGATTACTTAGGGGTAAATGGGGTCGTTCAATAAACCAAACAATGTGCCAGCGAATCTTTGTTGTCAAATAAATGAACACTGCATATTGTATATTTTTTGAAAAAACGTACTAGATATAGTATTTATGGACAAGTTATTCGCAATTTACTGTGAATAACCCGCGCTACAAATCGAGCAGAACCCGCATTCTTATCGGCTTTGTTACTGGTCGAGCCGCAGAGACTTTATAGCTGTAATTAACGAATAAAAATGCACGCCAGACCACAAAAAGTCCGCCGTTCAATAAAGTATGCCTACTTTTGCAACTTTCTTTGCAAAATACCGATTAATTGGATAAGCATGCCAACTCACCCACACACCACTGAACGCACCTGGAGGACATATCCAAACACGCTTGCTGGTATTATGCCGAAAACCACCCCAGTCCCTGCCCTCGCCCCAGCTCCCGCAAGTATCGTTGAGGATATCGATAGCGCGTGCTTGCGTGCACTCGCAGCAGGCGACTGCAGTGCGTTCGCCAGCCTCGTGC
>CAZIMR010000136.1:0-4597 GCA_964540215.1 uncultured Puniceicoccaceae bacterium | reverse complement strand
GCTGCATGAGGCGTTGCGCCATGCCGAGCTGCCAGCTGGTGTTTTGCTCAGGGGCAATAGGAAAGAGGGCTTCAAATTGTGTGCAATCAATCGCACCGAGCACGGTGACCCATGCGGCGGTGACGCTTTCTTCGTTGGCGATCGGCTCGGCTGTGATCGCTTGCCCGAGGAAGACATCGGGCGTGACAATTTCGGGCGGAAATAAGCCGCGATCACCAGCAGCTAGTGCGAGGGCTTCGCGTAAGCGGCGGCCAGATTGCACGGTGGGGACGATGACAAGGTCGCTGCTGAGATCGATACAGGCGCCGCTCGCACATCTGAGGAGCTGCTGGGTGATTGCGGGGAGCAGGGGGAGGTTCCAATCTAAGTGGATCGCGACGCGGTTGGGCATGGTTAGTAGATTGCGTGGTATGCTGGTAGAGTGCGAGAATTTTGAGGTAGGGTTTATCGAAACAATGTGAGGAATCCATGGAGGACACGCCATTGTAGGAGCACCTCGAGTGCGAGGTATTGATAGAATCCTACGATACTCCAGTAAATCATCTGGTAACTGCGTTTGATAGTCTTGTGGCGTAAACGTTGTTGGGCGAGATAGGCGGCTGGCCATCCGCCGAAGAATTCAAGGAAGTGTAAGGTTGCTTCGGAAACACGTGAAGCGCCTGCCTGTGCGCGACGTTTGTCGTGCCAATAAGCAGCGTAAGTGACGAGTGAGATTAGCACTAAGTAGGCTAACGCGAAGCGTGGTTGAGCCCACTGACATGATTTGATCAGAGCCAGTATCGGCAGAATCAGCAGGACTACGATCAGTCGGTGTGTGTGCATGGCTATAGTGTCGGCGTAAACCAATACGATCAGCGATTCTCGCGTAGCGGTCCGATCATCTCGGGTGGTTACAGGTCTTCCAAAATACTGCGGAGTTCTTCGGCGGGTTCGTCGTGGTGTTGAGAGACTGCAAGTTGTAAAGCGTGCTCTAAGATTAGCTTGGCGCGGTCTGCCTGGCCGAGCTGGAGTAAGGATTTTCCGAGTAGAATGCGGGGAAGCATCCAGTCCTCGCGCGAATCGCTGCAGCTTTGTAGGTGCGGGATGGCGGCTTCGGTCGTGCCTTCGTCGTAGAGGGCCTGGCCGAGGCTGAAGCGGAATAGCATATTGTCGGGTTTGGCTGCGACTTTAGGCAGGAATATTTCGGACTTTTTCATAAATAAAAAATGTAGGAATTTGAGAGGCGCACTGCCACAGATCCCTCGGAGGTCTTCACGCTAGCGTACTGTGTCACTGGAAGATGTGGCCGCGGTTATCACGATTGAAGCGTTTGAAGTCTTGCACGGGGAGGGCATCGAGAAAGCGCTGGCCGTAGGTTTTCGTTAAGATACGGGAGTCGAGTACGACGATATTGCCAGAGTCCTCGTGGCGACGAATCAGACGGCCAATGCCTTGGCGAAACTTCACTAATGCTTCGGGGACAGTCATTTCAGCAAAGGGATTTCCCCCACGCTCCCGAATGTATTCGCTGCGGGCTTCGCTGACTGGGTGGCTCGGATTGTCAAATGGGAGGCGTGCCATGATCACCTGCGAGAGGGCGGGGCCAGGCACATCAATACCAGTCCAGAAGCTGTCGGTACCAAATAGCACACCGTTGCCTGCTTGGGCAAATTGACGCGTGAGCTCGCTACGGTCGATGCCGTGACCTTGGCTAAATAGTGGCCGCTCAATTTTATCAAAGAAAGCTTCGGTGCGTTGATGTACTTGTTTTAGATCGAAGTGACTGGTGAAGAGCACGAGGGTGCCGCCGGCGACGTTGCGACTGAGCCAGCAAATCATGTTAGCAAGGTAGTCGAGGTCGAGGCGGCCCTGCCCTGGCTCTGGGGTGGGAGCATCGGTGGCGAGGTAGACTTTGCAGTTTTCTTCGTAGTTGAACGGTGAATACTCAACTTGGGTTTCAGCGTTTTCACCGCCTACTTTTTCTTGAAAGCTGTCAATGCTGGTACCGTCGGAAAGTGTGGCGCTAGTAAGAATGGCTGCGGTCTGGCGGCTAAAGAGTGCCTCGCGTAAATAAGGAGCTACGTCGAGTGGGGCACTGCGCAGGGTGATGAGTTGGCCTTTTTTTCCGCCACGCTCAAGCCAATGCACATGATCGTCTTCGGCCAGTGTGACGAAACCGTTGATCGTATCGCGGTAGCTTAGAATTCGGCGGCGGTGATCTTTGAGCTCGTCTTGCACGCGTTCGTTGTCGCTCTTTTGAATGATCGCGCCGAGGCGTTCGGCGACTTCTTTGAGCGGTCCGGAGACAATGTTATCGCAAAAGTCGGCTTCGTGGATGCGCAAAATCGAGCGCTTGGTTAAAAAGGTGTCGCCGAGGTAGCTGAAGAATTCGCCGGCGGCGGCGATGGCATTGTCGACCGCATCGTGATCCCACTTTTGCCCGTGTTTGCGCAGAATGCCGCGATTGGTGCGCGGATTGTAAAGGCGTTTGAGTGCGCGATCGACTGCGTAGGAGCTGGCATGGATGCCGAAGTGATCGGTGGCGATCGCTGGGATGCGGTGTGCTTCGTCAAGCACGACAAAGTCGTCGGGTAGGAGGATGCCGCGGGCGTCGCCTTCGGGCGGCATACCGGCATTGATCAGGGCAAACAGCAGGCTGTGGTTGACGATCACGCAGTTGGAAGTGAGCAGCTTTTTACGTGCGCGTTGATAGAAACAAGTCGCGGGGTCGCAGTTTTTCTTGGAGCAGGTCGAGCTCTCGGCGTTGACGATATCCCACACATCGGGGAGCGGGGCGGGGGAGAGTTCCTGCACGATGCCGTTCTTGCTGGTGGTGGACCATTTGGCGAGGCGAATGAGTTCGGCCCTGCCCTCGTCGGCGAGCAGTTCGGTCTGTTTGGAGGATTGCGCGTCTTTGATGGCGTTGCTCAGACGGGTGGTGCAGCAGTAGTTGCCTTTGCCAACCATCAGTGCGGTCTTAAAAGTGGCGTAGCGCTTGAGCTCCGGGACGGCATTGAATAGTTGACGGCAGATCTTGAGGTCTTTGCTGCGGATCTGCTCTTGCAGTGTGATGGTATGGCTGGAGACGATCAGCGGGCGCTCGCTGTCGATCGAATGGATGAGTCCGGGGATCAGGTACGCGAGGCTCTTACCTACGCCGGTACCAGCTTCGAATAGCAGTGGCTTGTTGGTCTCCAGTGACTGCGCGGTGCCGAGTGCCATGGCTGCTTGCTGCGGGCGGTGGTCGAGTTGCAAGGCGGTTTCGAGGTAACCGCCTTGCTTGAAAATTGACTCAATGAGCGCGACGAGGTAGCCCGGTTTTACGGGGCTGCCTCCTGCATTTTCGATCAGTCCAATCATCCGTTTCAGAGCCTACTACTGCTGAAGTAGGCAGGCGGCGTAGCTTAGGTCTTTCGGCGTGGTGATCTTGAGATTGGGTGCGTGGTTAGGCACGATTGTGGTGTTCAGGCCGATAGTGGCCGCAGCTGCGGTGTCGTCGGTAATACGCAGGCCAAAATCATGCACGTGCTGGTAGGCTTTTAGAATGTCGGGCAGGGCGAACGCTTGTGGCGTCTCCATCGCCCAGAGGCGGGAGCGGTCGAGGTCTTCGAGCTCAGTTTGTGTGAGTTGCTCTGCGGTGGGGATGCGCTTGATCGTGTCGGTCACGGGGTGAGCGAGCACGGCGGCGTGGTCGCGCAGCACTGCGGTGTGGAGCGCTTGTATGGAATCGGTGGATACGAGGGGGCGTGCACTGTCGTGGATGAAGACGTGGGTGCAGAACTCTGGCTGGATGCGCAGTGCGTTATAAACGGAGTCTTGGCGTTCGTCGCCGCCGAGCGCCCAGTCGAGGGGCGTGCCTTGCAGGTCGATTTGGCGCAGCGCGTCCTCTAGCTCTGCTTTTTGCGCGGCGTCCCGGTAAACGATGGTGAAGCGATCGATGCAGCCGCTGGCCAAGAAGGCGCGGATACTGTGGCAGAGCACGGGCAGGCCGTTGAGCGGTGCAAGTGTTTTATCTGTAACAGTGCCTTGCATACGCGAGCCGCTGCCAGCCGCTAGAATGATGGCGCTGGCGGCTGGAGAGCTGAGGCTTGAGGCTGGAGGGCTGAGAGTGATGATTAGTGATAGTTAGAGTGAATCGCGGGGTTAAGCCGCCCGCGATGGTTGATTCTGATCGGCGGCAACGACGGAGTGTTGCCCTGCATTTAAACGGTGAATGGTATTACACTTCTGCTAACTCGGCGCGGATGGCTGCTGCTGCCGCGGCTGGATCGGCGGCTTTGAGGATCGGGCGGCCGACGACGATGTAGCTGGAGCCGGCAGCGGCAGCGGCGTGTGGTGTCATGATGCGTTTTTGTTCGTCGGCTGAGCTGCCCTTGGGACGGATTCCAGGAGTGATGATGATTGGCTCATGGCCGAAGCGTGCGCGTAAGGGGGCGAGTTCCAGCGAGGAGCAGACGAGCCCCTGAATGCCAGCGCTGAGGCTGAGGTCGGCCAAGTGCTTGACCTGCGCTTCGGTGGTGGCGTGGACGTTGAGACTGCGCAGTTGTGTTTCGTCCATCGAAGTGAGGACGGTGACGGCAAGTAGATTAAGATTTGGCGCATAATCGGCGCGTGCTTT
>CAZIMR010000135.1:0-4632 GCA_964540215.1 uncultured Puniceicoccaceae bacterium | reverse complement strand
GCTACGCTCGAAGAAATTCGCTGCGCGGTATCCGCAATCGATGATAAAAAGGGCGAGGCAATTCGCGTGCTTGATGTACGTGAGACTTCCTCGATTACAGATTACATGATCCTGGCAACAGGCACTTCCAATCCTCATGTGAAGGCGATCAAGTCAGGTTTGGATAAGGCGCTGAGTGAAGCGGGGGTGAAACTGCTTGGTCAGGATCGTGAAGTTGGCAGCGGCTGGATCGTGGTGGATGCCTTTGATTTTATGATCCATCTGCAAACCGATGAGATGCGTGATTTATATCGCCTCGATTATTTGTGGCGAGATTCCGCTGAGATCGAGCTGTAGCTGATTCGACAAGTTCTTGTTGCATACAAAGGTGTGCATTGTCGATGGATGGGCCGCGCGGCCCAGATCGTAAAAAAGATACTTATTTCAGTATGTCGCTTAAGGTCTCGCTAGGAAAGCTTGAGCGCCTCGACGAGTTGACTGAATTCACATGCCTGCGCTGCTTCCAGTTGCAGCCGAGTACTGCTACTTGGTAGGTCGATCTGCAGTTTGGTCGCTCGGAGTAGCAGCCGTTGTACTCCGAAATGTTGCCGTAAGAAGCGGTTTTGGGTGCTGTCTCCGTGGCAGGTGTCACCAACGATAGGGTGCCTTAAATGGGCCATATGACGACGCAGTTGATGTTTGCGACCGGTCAATGGGACCAGCTTCAGCAGCGAAAATCGCGCGGTCGTATAGCGACCGACTGGTAACGCTAGTTCAACGCGGTTTATACAGGAGTAGCGTGTCTGTGAGCGTTGCGATTTAGAAGGCTGCTCCTCGGTGCGCAAGTCGTAGTCGATCTCGCCAGCATCTGCTGTCCAGCCGCGCACGACTGCATGGTATTCCTTGTGGGTGGTTCTCTCTGCGAATTGTGCCTGTGCAAAACGGAGCGCCGCAAGATTCAGTGCAAAGAGGAGAATGCCACTGGTGGCTCGATCGAGGCGATGACATAGGAAGACCTCTTGGCCGATTTGGTCGCGTAGGATTTGCACTGCAAATTCGGTGGCATGCGCATCGAGTTGCGTACGGTGCACGAGTAGGCCCGCTGGCTTGTCGATTACGACATAGTCCGCGCTCTGGTAGATGATCGGCAGGTGCATTACAGCATTCAGGGATCATTGTAAGCTTGATGCAAAGATTATTCGCTGCAGAGGCCAACCGCTGCAATATATATGCCAGTTTAAATTGAATGCCTCAGCGGTTTGAGGGCAAACCATCAAGACACGGGTCGAATGGCATCGTATAGGACTTTGCTGCTGCTCAGGTAGAGTTGATTAAGTACATTTAGCGCGGTTTTGATCGCGTATATTTGCAGCCCTGAACCTTGCAGTGGATTGAATGATTGAAATACAGCGAAATCCGGCTCGACAAAATTCCATAGCTTGAGACCCTTTCCATTCACCTTAATCGGTAGCAATCATGCAAGAACAGTTAACAGCCATCATAGCGGGCGTGCGGGACAACGCACCCAGCATTCAAACACGCGCAGAATTTGAGGCCTTTAAAGCCACGATCTCTGGTCCCAACGGTGCGCTCACTGATGTGATGAAGGGTATGGGTCAGATTCCTAAAGAGGATAAGCCTGCAATAGGCAAGCTCATCAACGAGGCTAAGAACGCCGTGACAGCCGCGTTTGATGAAGTTATCGCTCGGCTCGAGGCAGCCGAACTCGCAGCAAAACTAGGACCAGCGATCGACCCAACTTTGCCGTGCCCCGACCTCGATCGCGGCACCCTGCACCCGATCTCGCAGGTTCGCGAGGAGATGGTCGAGCTCTTCCGTCGCATCGGCTTCTCAGTTGCGGAAGCGACTGAAGTCGAAACGGAGCATTACTGCTTCGACGCACTCAACATCCCGAGTGATCATCCAGCCCGGGATATGCAGGACTCTTATTACCTGCCGGACGATTTAAAGGTCAACAACGTCGCCAAACACGCCGACGAGAAATATCTCTTGCGCACGCATACCTCGACCGTGCAGATCCGCAGTATGCTTAAGCAGCAACCGCCAATTCGCATCGTCGCACCTGGTCGTTGTTTCCGTCGCGACACTCCAGACGCTACGCACAGCGCGAATTTTCACCAGATTGAGGGTCTCTACGTCGATAAGAACGTCACCTTACTGGATCTCAAAGCCACGCTCGATCATTTCGTCAAGACCATCTTCGGCCCCAAGGCCAAAACCCGTCTGCGCCCCAGCTTCTTCCCGTTCACCGAACCAAGCTTTGAAATGGACTTCTTTTCGCCCGATCTCGGTAAGCTCAGCAATAAGTGGCTCGAAATTATGGGCTGCGGTATGATTGATCCGGAAGTCTTCAAGGCAGTCGGCATCGATCCCGAAGTTTACACCGGCTATGCATTCGGCATGGGCATTGAGCGGATCGCCATGATCTTGCAAGGCGTTGACGATATTCGTTACTATTATCAGAATGACGTCCGCTTTCTCAAGCAGTTCGCTTAAAGGGCAAACTCGAATCCACACGAACAAACACTAATATAGATGGCAGGTAAGGAGCGACTCATGTTAATCCGTGCCCATTCGTGGTTCCACAGCACACATTTAAAAAGTATTTACTGAAATGAAAATTTCCTACAACTGGCTTAAAAACTACATCAATCTCGATCCCGTCGAGCATTCACCTGAGGTGCTGCAAGAAGTGCTTCCATTGCTCGGCTTCGATATCGAAGAGATCGAGAAACTCGGTCCACCGCAGCTCAGCAACGTCGTTGTTGGCCAAGTACTCGAGTTCGGTCAGCATCCAGACGCTGACCGCCTGCGCTGCTGCAAGGTCTCCACCGGCAAAGAGGGCGAAGTGCACGACATCGTCTGTGGTGCGAAAAACTTCGTTCAAGGCGACCATGTCATGGTTGCTCTGCCGGGCGCGGTGCTGCCTGGCAATTTTAAGATTAAGGCGTCCAAGCTACGCGGCCAACCGTCTGCTGGCATGATGTGCTCATCCAAAGAGCTGCAGGTCGGTCAAGACCACGACGGCATCATGATCGTTGCTAAGGACGTGCCGCTCGGCACTTCAGTCAACGACCTCTACACCGACGTTGACACTGTTCTTAACCTTGAGATCACTCCCAACCGCGTCGATGTCCTCAGCCACATTGGCGTCGCTCGCGAACTCTCTGCACGTTTCGGCCTCGCGGTAAAATATCCAGAGGTTAAAGCCAGCACTGCCAGTACTAGCTCTGGCGAACCGCTCATTTCCGGCGTCGAAGTCGAAGCCTCCGAAGTCTGCCCGCACTACACCGCGACGTGTATCAAAGGCGTCAAGGTCGGCCCCAGCCCGAAGTGGCTCAAGGATGCCATTGAGGCGACTGGCCAACGCTCGATCAACAACGTCGTCGATGTGACCAATTACGTGCTGCACGAAACTTGCCAGCCGTTGCACGCATTTGACGCAGCCAAGATCAAGGGCGGCAAACTCGTCGTTCGCATGGCGACCGAAGGTGAGCAGCTCACTACGCTGGACGAAAAGGCACGCACTCTGTCTGCCAATATGGCAGTCATCGCCGATGTCGAGCGCGCACTGGTCGTCGCCGGTGTGATGGGTTCACTCGACGCCGAAGTCGACGCCACCACCACCGACATCGTCCTCGAAGCCGCTTATTTCAATCCGACTTCCGTCCGTGCCACTGCGCGCAAGTTGTCACTCTCCACTGATAGCTCGTATCGCTTCGAGCGCGGCGTCGACCCGCAAGGCGTCGAATATGCCGCCCTCCGTGCGATTGATCTGATTCTCGAAGTCGCAGGCGGTACCGTCGATGGGCCAATGATCGTCGCAGGCCAATTCGTTGAAACTGTCAGCGAGATTCAGATCAAGCCCGACAACATCCGCAAGTTCATTGGCTTCGATGTCAGCGACAAAAAAATCCAGCAAGCCCTCGAATCCCTTGACCTCAGCGTCGCCGTGCATAGCGACAGCGATGGCTCTGCGCGTTGGCTAGTCTCGATCCCATCCTTCCGCGGCGATCTGCAACGCGATGTGGATCTGATCGAAGAGTTTATACGCATCTTCGGTACCGATAATATTCCCGAGTCGCCCGTGGTCGCTCGTGGCATCAGCACCGAGGATCACCGTATTTATACCGTCAATGCCGCAGTGGCGGATTACTTGACCGGTCAAAACTTCAACGAAGCGTACCTCTATTCGTTGCGCGATCCCGAAGAGACGCAGTTCTTCTTTGGCGACGAGGGCTTCAAGATGCTGGCCTTAGATAACCCCTTGCAGAGCGACCAAAGCCACATGCGCCCGTCCCTGATCCCTGGGCTATTGGATGTGCTCAAGCTCAATAACGCCCGTGGTACTGGCGCGACCCGCTTCTTTGAGCGTGGTCACGTATATCGCGAAGTGAAGGGCGAGATGGTTGAGCTCATTTCGGTCAGCTTTGTCATCCTTGCCGATCAAGTCAGCCGCGAATGGCGTCAGCGCGAAGTCGCCGATTTCTACACCGCACGCACACTCGCAGGTAATATTCTCGATCTGGCTGGCACCGCGTCTAGCAAGCTCAACTACTATCCGATTGCGGAGTGCAAGCTTTGGCAGGGCGGTCAATCCGCCTATGCTGGCGACTTTGCCAAGATGGGCTT
>CAZIMR010000134.1:0-4647 GCA_964540215.1 uncultured Puniceicoccaceae bacterium | reverse complement strand
CCAACCGCGACCCAAATGATTCCGAGCAGATTCACTACTCGTCGAAGTCTCACCACGACCGTTTCGATTGAATCAGCTCGAACAGGACCGCTTCAAGTGCCGGCCAAACGCGCGCATCACTAATAAATGCGCACGTGCTTGGGTGGATGCATACAACCACCACGGTAAGGTCGGTGCAAATCCATGAATCGATGCCACCACACAATTGCGCGATTCAACAATACGAAACTCCAAGCGCCCGGGAGGGTCAACCCTGCGCGAAAGGCACCCACCTGTAATATAAAAAGCACAACGCTCTGCATCCTCGCTGAACGGTGTCGGCGTCAACTCCAGCAGGCACAGCTTCAGTCCACCAATCAAAAAACGGACGACACCAGCACTATCTGTTTCGACTGCAAGGAGCCCACGATAACGCTGGCTCAACCATGTGCCATATTCACGCGTCACCCTAGCTGCAGTCCATCCATTCGGCCACGCCATACGTTGCACGGAGCGAACACGACGATCGCGCTTAATCGCTTTTTTATCTGCTAATTGCGTATGACTTCTGGGGTTTGACAACGGACAACCCGAAGCATCCACCGCCGCTCGAAACGATTCCGAAAACGAGACGAATTCTCCCTCTAAGCGTTGCAGTAAGGCATTCGGCCTAGCCTGTAGATCGTACTGTAAACTTTCCTGCAATGGCCCAACCAACGCGGGTGCGACACCACTGAATAAAGCGATCCAATGTTTCGACAGCGCAAAACAATTAACCGGGACGCGCAGGGATCGAACTTCACGGCCAAGTAATTTACCGGTTTGTAAAATCAGCTCACGATAAGTCATCGGCTCATGTCCGCCTAAATCGTAAATACCCCCAGCCAAGGTCGCATCCCCCAAGCAGAGACGAAATGCTTGGCACACATTTTTAATATCAACCGACTGCGTCATTGAACCAGTCCACACAGGCAGCAACATGACTGGCAAGCGACGCACTAGGTTAATCAGCATCGAAAACGAAGAGCCACCGGGGCCAAAGATCAGTCCCGCCCGTAACACCGTGACCGGCACAGAACGTGAACGTAACACCTGCTCAACTTCGCATCGGCTACGTAAATGCGGCGACAATTCACCCTTCTCATTCGGCAGCAAGCCGCTCAAATAAATCACGTGCTTTATGCCCACCGCTTCGGCAGCACGTATAAAATTATCCGCCAATAATAGATCAGTGTCTTCGAAATTTCCCTGCATTAAGCGACTCGAAGGTGCCATCGAATGCACCAAATAAAACGCATAGTCACATCCCTTCAGTGCCTCGGTGACTTTTGGTAGTGAATATAGGTCGCACTGGCTCCATTGCGTCGAGCTTTCACTCGCATTTCGCTCCACTGCATTGGCACTGCGCGACAGCGCCCTAAACTCATATACATCCGCGAGTTGGGTACGCAAATGAGTGCCGACAAACCCGCTTGCCCCAGATACGGCGACTAGCGGTTTGTGGATTTTGTCTGGCTCCGCCATGGGAAAGTGAGGACCTTTAAGTATGTAAATACCAGTCGGATTGTTGGGCCCAGGGGAAGGAAAATCCTACCGAGGGTGCCTGGCCCAATGCGTGCTTGAAAAGGGTTCATTGATCTGAAGCACGGCGCTGAAGATCAATTTCTCGCAGCTTCGCTCGTTCCTTATCGAATTTTTCTCGCTTGCAATTGCAATGCAAGCAGAGCGGCGAGTTGTAGAACAATGCAATGCGCTCATGTAATTTCAGCTGACGCTGCTGCCCTAGCTCAACGAGCCGCAATCCTTCCATACAGCTCGGGATCACAGATCCGACAAGAGCACAAGCACGTTCAGTTATAGATGAGGGTGAGGGATCAGATGACATACTTGGTATTATCGAATTGAATGATGACTCCTTACAAGAAAAACATATTAAATCGCTCATTCTTTCCGCTACAGCTCAACGCATTGGCGATCTAAGCACTGCCTCACCCTAGCTTTATCTACTGAAAATACAGCCACGTTTGATCGGACTTGCACGTACCTACTCTTGCCCCAAGCTGAGATTTACCAAACACCGCGGTCGCTCTTCTTCAGAGACTTGGCGACGGCCACTAACAATTGCACGGTGTACTCAATATCCTCAAGATCCACCATCTCGCTGGGTGTGTGCATATAGCGCAGCGGAATGGACAGAAGACCTGTGGCGATACCGGCCTGCGCGACTTGAATCGCACGTGCATCAGTGCCAGTCGGGCGTGAGTCGGCTTCGATCTGATACGGAATCTTGTTCTTCTCTGCACAGGCAACGATCTTTTCGAAAATGACCGGATTGATATTCGGGCCACGACAAATAATCGGGCCACCACCTTGTATGAAATTGCCATATTTGCGCGGATCACAATCCGGCGAATCGGTCGCATGGCCGACATCCACTGCAATCGCGAAATCAGGGTTCTCAGAGAACGCTGCGGTCATCGCACCACGTGTACCAATCTCCTCTTGGGTTGTGGCGGCGGCAGTGACTCTAGCGACCAGCTTCTTTTCTTGCTTAAGCCGCAGCACTGCTTCGAGCACCGCGTAGGCTCCGGCTTTATCATCAAAGGCACGCGCCACTCCGACGCTACCACGAATGAGTTCAAAACTTTGATCGTAAACCGCGGTATCGCCGATCCGGACCAGCGCTTCGGCCTCTTGCTTATTCTTGACGCCGAGATCGATCCAGATCTCGTGCGTCTCTGGCACCTTCTTACGGTCTTCTGCGCTCATCAGATGAATGGCACGCTTGCCCGTCACTGCTTTGACGATCCCATCTTTAGTCAAAATTGAAACACGACGCCCAGAAATCATCGACTTATCATGACCGCCAAGCGTGTCGAAATAGACGAAGCCTTTGTCGTTGATGTAGGTGATGATCAGGCCGAGCTCGTCAATGTGGCCGGCAAATAGCAAGGATGGCTCGCCATCCGGATTCACCGTGGCGAAGCGGTTGCCCATGGTATCCTTACGATAGGCATCGACCTTCGGTTCAACATAACGATCGATCACTGCTTGAGCTTCGTATTCGTGCCCCGTGGGGGAACGCGCGTCGAGTAAATCGACGAGAAATTGAGGCGCCTTGTAGGCCTTGGTCGTTTTCTTGGCAGTTGTCTTTTTAGGCATGTTACAAAAAATAGAGAACTTAATCACAAAGCGCACGAATTTTCATCATCTAAATGCATGCGATAGAGCGATCGCTCAGAGCGAGATTGGTTGCCGATGAAAGTCGCCCTCGATCGCCTAGTAATACGCCATATCCTCGTACAAAAAAAGCGCCCTCCAAGGAGGACGCTTTCGAAAAACGAATGGTCTAATAGCCTGCCTAGTAACGGTAGTGCTCAGACTTATAAGGGCCAGACGACTTGACGCCAATATAGTCCGCTTGCTCGTCACTTAAAGTGGTGAGCTTGCAGCCGATCTTCTTGAGATGCAGACGAGCCACTTCCTCATCGATGTGCTTCGGCAAGATATACACACCAGGTGTATATTTCTCGACCTGCTTCCAAAGCTCGATTTGAGCGAGCGCTTGGTTAGTGAAACTGTTCGACATCACGAAAGATGGATGACCAGTGGCACAACCGAGGTTCACCAGACGACCCTTGGCAAGCAAGTAGATGCTGTGACCATCGGGGAAGGTATATTTATCAACCGCACCTTGGATGTCTGGTTTGATCATTTCAACCTCAACACCTGGCATGTTATTGAGCGCATCCACACCGATCTCATTATCAAAGTGACCGATATTACAAACGATCGCCTGGTCCTTCATCTTCGACATGTGGTCAGCGGTAATAATGCCATAGTTACCAGTGGTGGTGACGTAAATATCGCCCCAGCCGAGTGTGTCCTCGAGGGTCAGTACGCGGTGGCCTTCCATCGCAGCTTGCAGTGCACAAATCGGATCAACTTCAGTCACGACAACCTGTGCGCCCATGCCCTTAAGTGCAGCAGCACAGCCTTTACCCACATCGCCATATCCACAAACGACGCCAACCTTACCCGCAATCATTACGTCAGTTGCACGTTTGATGCCATCGAGTAGTGATTCGCGGCAACCATACAGGTTGTCGAACTTCGCCTTAGTGACAGAGTCATTTACATTGATCGCAGGCACGAGCAGCTTGCCAGCGTTGTGCATTTCGTAGAGACGGTGCACGCCAGTCGTTGTTTCTTCAGAAACACCTTTCCAGTCTTCCACAATCTTGTGCCAATGATCATTGGAGAAATTCTCCGCTTGGATGTTGTTCAGGAGCGCTTTGATTACGGACTCTTCTTCACTGTCGGAAGTTGTATTCACCCAGTCACTACCATCCTCAAGTTCATAGCCTTTGTGAATCAAGAGTGTTGCGTCTCCGCCGTCGTCGACGATGAGTTGAGGGCCTAAACCGTCTGGCCATGTGAGTGCCTGCTGCGTGCACCACCAGTACTCTTCGAGCGTCTCGCCCTTCCAAGCGAACACAGGCACTTCGAGATTCTTCGCGACGTAGGCCGCTGCATGATCTTGGGTGGAGAAAATATTGCAAGAGCACCAGCGTACGTCTGCGCCGAGCGTTTTCAAAGTTTCGATCAGAACCGCAGTTTGAATCGTCATGTGCAAGGAGCCCATAATACGCACCCCCTTGAGCGGCT
>CAZIMR010000133.1:0-4651 GCA_964540215.1 uncultured Puniceicoccaceae bacterium | reverse complement strand
TCGTCAAGCAACACGGCAGTCGCAAAACAGTACGAGGCCGCTCGAAAGCTCCCAAACCTGCCAGCGCTCAAACAGAACTCGATTTTAACGATTAAGCATCTCGCTCAATACTAGGCTAGCAATGCTGCTACATCGAAACTGACCGTGTTCGGTGGATTTCTATTCAGCCGCGATCCAAGCGACCCGTAGAGAAAAGGGCCCAGCTTGTTTATCTGCGAGCATCAGCGCCATGCGGCGAATGTCTTTAGCATTAAAGGTATAGCCCGAGAGCTGCCGGCCTCGCCAACTTTGCTCTAGTTCGCTAAAAGGCACAAACACCTCGATCCACTCACCTGCGGTGGTTTGGAAATCCGCCGCAAAATTAACCGCCCAACCCTCACGAAAGAGCGCGTCACTGTGGAAGCGCAGCTGATAAGTTCGGCCATCACCAAGTACTCTCAGGCGAACACCTTCGGCATCCGAAAGATCGAAATTGCCACGGGTGTATACTGAAGAAAAGCCACCATTGTTCTCCAGTGAAAGAGTGCCACTGAAGCGCATTCCATCGTCACCGATCGTCGCACTGCCAGCAGAGCGGCCGCCCATGACGCCATCGTTGCTGCTCAGCCAGGGCTCATCAGCGTGTTCGCCAGTAAATTTAAAGAGTCTGTTCATCTCTGCTGTCATCTGTGGTTTTGCCAAGAGCGGTGCCGCATACACACAGCTGGCAATCATACTGGCAATCATACTGGCAATTAATACCGGGGTCATCTTCATTGCTGCAGAAATTGCCGAACTATGTCATATACGCAAGAGTTTGAGTCAAAAACTCAACCACCCAGTGCTGCCAAAAAACATACGATGAAGCATTCATTTTTTTTGTAGGGTGAATCGCAACTGCACGATAGATTAAAATGCACACTCGGAAAAAAAATCTACAAGTCACGCAGCAGCCCAGTGGCGAAAACCTTCAACTTACCTACGAACTAGGCACGGGGCGCAAGATCCACATTATCCCGAACAAGCAGCAAAGCACAGAACCAGAGCCGCACGCAGCGGGCTCCTACCATGATCCGGAGCAACACGCCATCTATATGCAGCGCGTCGAAGCGATGCTCAGAACAACAGCCTCAGGCAAGTAACTCAGCAATGAATCCAACGCCTTAAGCTAATATACAAAGGGCTTTGAGCGCCAATTCGGCGGCCGTCAAGCAGTCCGACCCCAATGCACAGGCGAATCTGTCTGCGAGCAGTTACTGTATTTGACTAAAACCTAGAGATCAGCCACATTTTGCTTATGGACACTATTCAACATCTATTACAGCTGATCGCTGGCCTCGGGATTCTTAATGTCTGGCTCCTTCGTTACAATCAAGGCAGCCCTTACCGCGGCGGAGCAGCAGCGGACATGAAAGCCGAATTTGCTAATTATGGCCTGCCGAATTGGAGCGTTTACTTGATCGGCGGCTTGAAAACCACCGCTGCGCTTGCTCTGATTCTAGGTTTATACTTCGAATCGCTGATTGTTCCCTTTGCTAGCCTCCTCGGGCTGCTCATGCTGGGCGCGCTATTTATGCACTTCAAAGTGAAAGATCCGCTCAAAAAATCGATTCCTGCGCTGTTGATGCTGGTGGTGTGCATCACGATCATCGCATTAGCTGGTTAAGGATTGCGACTGAGGAACTCCAATGCGAGTCCTGCATTGATCCACATATAGATAAACGAGGGCAAGCATTGCCCAACGTTATCTCGAATCCGTAAACGTACGCAGAAGCCAAGCAGCATCTGGAGGCTTAGACCTGCCGAAGCAATCAGCCCGATGGCAGGACTTGCTAGCAAACCAATTAAGAGGCCAGTCGCACCAAGGAGTTGCAAACATCCAGTGAGCAATCGAAAAGGCGCTAAGCCATAGCGCTGGAACTCGACAACCATGTGGGCCGAGAAGACACAACTAATTCCATAGCAGAAGAACGAGACAATCGACAGTAAACAAAAGGACGTGAACATAAGGTAATGATGACCCAGTAAACTCTATTTGCTATGAATTGAAATAGAATAGTTCCTTGGCAGCAACATTTGACAAGTATCGTGCGATTGTAGCGCACCTTACAACGCGAACCCATCAAAATAATCGGCGACTAATTGGACCCGACCACTTCAAGCAGAGCAAAGGGAACAACCCGCGAACTAAATCGATTTACAGATCACTTACTCAGCGACTCTGCTTAGATGACTCGCCAGTCTGTTGGCAACAAGTACCTTCGAGACTCGAAAGATAACACCATAAATCAAAGGTGCACAGATTAGCCAACCCGCGATCGCGTGAGCGAAGGTCCATGCAAATTCCGCAGTCGTGGCAGCGAAGTCATTGAAAAAGCGTGTACTGAATTCAGTCAGACTAAGGCGAAAAGGGTTCGCTTGAAATAGCCACTCACCTAATCGCAGAAACGGGAAAATGAGGATAATTTTAACTGGAGCAATCATCCAGTTAAAAACCTGTACCACTGGCTGATTCAGCCGAAAATACGCCGCGATAAAAGTATTCATAAAAGTCGAAAATCCCATGATCGGAAAGAGTCCGATCGTTAACGATGCTGCAATCGCGTGACCACACGCCTGTTGCCCAAGCCCTTGCTTCAGCTGTGCCACTACGACTAAATTTAGCTTTTTAAACACTTCTTTAAATCGCCCGACTCGAAAAAAACTTACTGAGATGAGGCAAACAGACCGCCTCCCCATGGGACACAGTTAGGAAAGCGCGCGACTTAATTATTAATTACGAAGATGCACGACCGCGCTGATGAGATAAAGAAGCGAGGACGTGGAGGCTAAGCTACTAGCCTATTCTAGCCACGAAACAGGATGGACAAGCCAGAATAAGGCGTACAGCTTCGCACCACTTCGAAAATTCGCACAGCATGTCGTTTGTCGGTAAAATCAAACAGGGAAGAATCAATGGATTGGGATACATGTAATCATAAGAAACTAAATCAGCGGCTATCAGAGGCTAAGCGCTGGAATGCGGGCGACCCGCAACCAAATACAAGCAAGGTGAAGAGAGGCAAAAAGGTGCAGCCCACCAAACGTAAAAAAAAGGGTACTGGCGGCTAAAACAGCCACGCTTTGGCCTAGCTATAGTCGACGAGCTGCGATTCGCAGTGCATAGAGTCAGTGCAAAGGGATCCGCGCTTTGCTTGATCTGAATCCTTGTATCCAATGCTAAAACGTAATTAACTCGAGTCTTTGGTAGACAGATTGGCCCATGGATAATTCGGTTCGAAGACCTCCACCAACCGCCAGACCTTGGATTAACCCTCAAGAATTAAGTCACTTGCACCACTCTACCGCCATTCGCATAATACCGCTACCTTCACTTGCGCATAGAGGTATTTAGTGTTGCCTACTGCATCATAATTAATGCACGACGATGAATCCGAATAAACCAACTCCTTGCCCATACTCCACTCAGACAAGCCGTGCTGATCAGCCAGAGATTAAGGTTGAGAAGCGCTGGTCCGCCAATGAACTCTGCGAGCAACTCAAGTACCCAGCGTCGAGCGCAGCGGCAATAGATTTACAAAAAGATTCGCAGGCCGCCTGGCGTAATTCCGTGCGCTGCAGCGGACGCGCACGTTGGCGTTCGCTGCGTGTGATCGATGCCAGGAGTACCAATTCAGTCGAGGAAAGTTTCGATGCGCTGTTTGAGCATTTGAAACGTGCGGACGCGAATCGGAGCGCAGAATCTTACATCACAGTCTTCCCAGAGTTTGATCCGGGCCAAGCCGAGACTCGCATTTGGAACCACCAGCTCATTCGTTATGCGGGCTACCAAGCAGCCGATGGTTCAGTGCTGGGCGACTCGATGAACATACATTTGACTCAAGTCGCGATCGATCTCGGCTGGCAGCCCCCCCATCAGCGCAGCCGATTCGACATTTTGCCGCTCATTTTGCAATTTCGCGGCAAGCTACACCTACGCCCGATTCCCAAAGAGTACGTCGCCGAAATCACGATCCGTCACCCCGAGCATCCTGCGATAGAATCCTTAGGGCTACGCTGGTATGCCGTACCGGTGGTCTCCGACATGCTATTTGCTTCCGAGCAAGCCATTTATCCAGCGGCTCCTTTCAGTGGCCATTACGTGTCGACGGAAATCGCCGCTCGAAATCTTGCAGACCTGAAACGCTACAATCAATTACCGCAGATCGCCGCGGCGATCGGGCTCGACCCAAGCAAACGGGCTACTTTTTGGATCGATCGCGCATTAGTGGCATTAAATGAAGCCGTGCTCTGGTCATTTGAGAGCGCCGGCTATCGCATCGTGGATCACCATACAGTCACTTCAGAGTTCGCGAATTTTTGTAAAAAAGAAGATCGAAATCAGCGTACAGTCCATGGCGATTGGCCTTGGCTCATCCCCCCGATGTCTGGCGGGTCGACCCCGATATTTTTTCGAAGTTTTGAACCAAAAATCGAACTCCCTAATTTCCTGTATCAGACATTGCCCTGGAACACTCCCAGTGGACAAGCCGCACTAGCGGCAAGCACCTGAGGATTCCACTCATTTGCAAGCAGATTTACCCTGCGCCCCTATTGTGCATTCGCTGAAGCTGCTGCGTTCCGCATGGGGGTTTACCCTCCTTAGCGTCAGTTCTAAAGGACTTTGAGTAAT
>CAZIMR010000132.1:0-4670 GCA_964540215.1 uncultured Puniceicoccaceae bacterium | reverse complement strand
GACACCAACGAACGTGGTCTCCACCACTGTGTTTTTGAAATCGTCGATAACTCGATTGATGAAGCCCTCGCCGGTTACTGCTCGCAGATCACCGTCAGCATCCACAATGACGGTTCCTGCTCCGTCGAGGACGACGGTCGCGGCATCCCAGTCGACATTCACCCGAAGTATAACATCCCCTCCCTTGAGCTGGTGATGACCAACCTGCACGCGGGTGGTAAATTCGGCAAAGGCGCCTACCAAGTATCCGGCGGTCTCCACGGTGTCGGCGCGAAGTGCGTCAATGCGGTCTCCGAATGGTTCGAGGTCGAAGTGCGTCGCGATGGCAAGGTTCACAAGATGGAATTCTCGCGCGGCAAGACGACCGAGAAGATGAAAATCATCGGCGATACCAAGCGTAACGGTACACGGATCGCATTTTCCCCCGATCCAGAAATT
Source organism: uncultured Puniceicoccaceae bacterium (assembly GCA_964540215.1). Lineage (GTDB taxonomy): Bacteria > Verrucomicrobiota > Verrucomicrobiia > Opitutales > Coraliomargaritaceae > Lentimonas. The sequence continues at coordinate 4,232 of CAZIMR010000132.1, read as the reverse complement.
TTCGAGACCACGCGTGACTTCAAAGCCGAACTACTCGGCAAGCGCCTGCGTGAGCTCGCTTTCCTCAACCCTGGCATTCACATCACCTTCATTGATGAACGCATCAACAAGACCACGGCATTCATTTTCAAGGATGGTATTTCCGAATACGTCAAGTTCCTCAATGAGAACAAAAACGTCGTCCACGAAGACCCAATCAGCTTTCACGGCGAGGCGCCAACGCCTAATCCCGACCTCGACGCCAATATCGTCGTCGATATCGCGCTGCAATATAACGACAGCTACAGCGACCAGATTTACGCCTACGCCAACTCGATTCACAATATCGAAGGTGGCACGCACTTATCAGGATTCCGTACTGCGCTGACCCGCGTGATCAACTCTTACGCAAAGCAGAACAATCTGATTAAGGAGAAAGATCCAAGCCTCAGCGGCGACGACACTCGTGAAGGTTTGACTGCGATTGTTTCGGTTAAAGTGCCAGAACCACGCTTTGAAGGCCAAACCAAGACTAAGCTCTCCAATGGCGAAGTCGATGGCATCGTTCAGAAGATCACTGGTGAGCAACTCAAGTATTACTTCGAGACTAACCCACAGGTCGCCAAAGCGCTGATCGAAAAGTCACTCCACGCAGCACGCGCTCGTGAAGCAGCTCGCAAGGCGCGCGAAACGGTCCGTAAAGGCGCGCTTTCTGGTGGCGGCCTGCCAGGTAAACTCGCCGATTGTTCATCCAAGGACCCAGCTAACTCCGAGATCTATATTGTTGAAGGTGACTCAGCAGGTGGTTCCGCAAAGCAAGGTCGCGATCGTGCAACACAAGCGATTCTGCCAATTCGCGGTAAGCTACTCAATGTTGAGAAAGCTCGCCTCGATAAGGTGCTTAACAATAACGAAATCCGTAGCCTCATCACCGCAATGGGCACTGGTATTGGTGATCACGAAGGCCCTGGCTCATTCGATGCATCGAAAGCTCGTTACCACAAAATCATCTTAATGACTGATGCGGACGTCGACGGAGCGCACATTCTCACCCTCCTCCTCACCTTCATCTTCCGCCAAATGCGCGGTCTGATTGAATCGGGATACGTTTACATCGCGCAACCGCCGCTCTACAAAATTAAGCGCAAACGCCGCGAACAATACATCGACAACGATGCACAGCTCAACCGCATCCTGCTCGAACTCGGCACTGAGGATGTTAATCTCATCCGTGTGCGCGATCAAAAGGATCTCGACAGCGAGACGATCGAACAAATCGTCCAGATCCTGTCACGTATGGAAGTGGTTGGGCGCGGCGTGACTCGCTACGGTTGTGACTTTGCGACGTACCTCGATCAGCATCATAAAGAGAGTCAAGAGCTACCGCGCTACATCGCTCGCATCCGCACAGGTAACGTCGAAGAGTTCCGCTACCTGCGCAACGACGACGAGCGCTCAGCCTTCCACCAAGAGTTCGGCCTAGCCGATGCCGACGAAAGCGACACCATCAATCGCGAAGTTGAGAACGACGCTGGCGTCACTGTCCAGCAACGAGTGTCACTTCACGAGATCTACGAATCCACGGAAATGACCAAGCTGCTACGCAAACTTGCAGATGCCGGCATGGACGTAAACACATTCAGCAAGAGCGATGAAGCACGCTACCAGCTGATCGAAAACAAGGGCGATGAGAAGAAGGAAAATATCATTGAACTGAACTCCATCATCGAGCTGATCGAAAACATCCGCGTCATCGGTCGCCGCGGCCTCAGTATCCAACGATACAAAGGCCTCGGGGAAATGAACCCGAAGCAGCTCTTCGAAACCACAATGGATCCGAAGACACGAAACCTGCTCAAGGTAAGCATCGCCGACGCCGCAGTCGCCGATGGCATCTTCTCCATGCTGATGGGTGAAGACGTCCCCTCCCGCCGTGCCTTTATCGAAGATAACGCACTAAACGTCTCTTACTTAGACGTCTAATGCATTCAGAGCGCGAAGGTATTAAAGTCACCCAGTAGAAAGTATTTAATACAAATAGCTTCCTTAGGCTTCAGACCTTCCCACTTTTCCACATTCCAACTTTTCCACTTCTAAGATCATGTCCGAAGAAATCCCACCAGAATTACCACCAGAAATCCCAAACGATGCAGATCGCGCGGAAGTCACATCGATCATCGATATTATGCAGACCGCATACATCGATTACTCGATGTCCGTTATCGTTAGTCGTGCCCTGCCCGACGCACGTGACGGTTTTAAACCTGTGCAGCGCCGCATCCTCTACGCGATGCTCCGTGAAGGCCTCCTCCACAATCGTAACTTCGATAAGTGCGCCGGTGTCGTCGGAGAAGTCCTAAAAAACTACCACCCTCACGGTGATAGCTCAGTTTACGACACGCTCGTCCGACTTGCTCAAAACTGGGTCATGCGCTATCCACTGATCAAGCCACAAGGTAACTTTGGTTCCATTGATGGTGATCCCCCTGCTGCGTATCGTTATACTGAGTGTAAGCTCGAAGCGATCGCCGAAGAGATGCTCAAGAACATCGACGAAGATACCGTCGATTTCGTGCCCAACTATAAGGAGAGTACTACAGAGCCATCCGTCCTGCCAGCAGCCTTGCCTAATCTATTGATGAATGGCTCCACGGGTATTGCGGTGGGCATGACCACCAATATTCCACCGCACAATTTGAGCGAAGTTATCGATGCCGCATGTGCCATCATCGATAATCCAAACATCAGCTTAGATGACCTGATCGACATCATCCCAGGCCCTGACTTCCCAGGTGGTGGATTTGTGCATGGCACTGCCGGCATCCAGAGTTACCTGCGCACTGGCCGTGGCATCGTCCGCACACGTGGTATCGCAGAAGTCGTCGAAACTAAGGGGCAGGAAGAGATCATTATCTCCGCCATCCCTTACAATGTGAATCGCGCGACACTCGTCATGCGTATCGCGGAGTTAATTACCGACAAGTCGATCGACGGCATCTCTGATTTGCGCGATGAGTCCACCGAGACCACACGTATTGTTATCGAACTAAAACGTGGTGCGATCCCACGCGTCATCATCAATCAACTTTACAAGAGCACCGCTCTTGAAAGCTCTTTCGGTGTCATCCTCCTCGCGCTCGACAACCGTCGCCCGAAACAGATGAACATCAAGGAAATGATCGGCTGTTACATCGATCACCGACGCGAAGTCATCTACCGGCGCACACAGTTCAAACTGCGTAAAGCAGAAGCACGTGCCCACATTCTCGAAGGCTTCCGTATCGCCCTCGATAATCTCGACGACTTCGTGAAGATCATCCGCGCGTCGAAAAACCGCGACGAAGCGAAGAAGAACTTGATGGCCACGTATGACATCTCGGAATTGCAGACCAACGCGATTCTTGAACTGCGCCTCTACCAGCTCACTGGCCTCGAACGCGGCAAGATCGAAGAAGAGTATGCAGCCCTCATGGAGCTGATCACATACCTCCGCGACATCGTCGATAACGAACATCGCTTGCTCGAAGTCATCAAGGAAGAGCTAGGCGAAATGCGCGAGAAATATGGTAACCCACGCCGCTCCGAAATCCTCGCAGTCGATGGCGACCTCAGCATGGAAGACATCATTCCAAACGAAGGCTGCATGATCACCATCACTCATAAGGGCTTCATGAAGCGCACGTCGCTCGACGAATACCGTTCGCAGAAACGCGGCGGCAAGGGTGTGATCGGCTCAGGCCAATACGAAGAAGACTTTGTTGAGCACCTGTTCACCGCAAGCACACACGACAACATTATGTTCTTCATGAACAGTGGCCGTGTGTATGTTGAAAAGGTCTACAACCTTCCAGAAGGCTCACGTATCGCCAAGGGACGCGCACTCGCCAATATCCTCGAGCTTCAAAAGGGTGAGAAGATTGCTGCGATGATTTGCGTCGATGGTTTTGAAGAATCTGAGCAGCGCATCGTTCTCGCCACCGAAAAAGGTGTCACCAAGAAGACCATGCTCTCCGACTACCGCAACCACCGTAAGGGCGGCCTGATCGGCATCAACATCGACGAAGGCGACAACCTCATCGGCGCACGCCTCACCAATGGCAGCGACGACATCGTGCTCGTCACCAGTAACGCACAATCCATTCGCTTCCCGGAAACGGATCTTCGCGATCAAGGACGTGCAACTCGTGGTGTCCGCGGTATCAAGCTCAAGACTGAGAAAGACAAGCTCGTCGCCATCGAGATCGTCACTGCAG
>CAZIMR010000131.1:0-4701 GCA_964540215.1 uncultured Puniceicoccaceae bacterium | reverse complement strand
AAGCCGCTGGCGGAGCGGCCCACGGCTCGGACCTTCGCTATGATTTAGAGATTACCTTGGAAGAAGCTGTCAAAGGCTGCGAAAAAGAGATCCGCTATCGACGCCCAGCCGAATGTAAGAAATGTCACGGCGAAGGCGCCGAGCCCGGCTCAAGGAAAGTGACCTGCTCGACTTGTGGTGGCGCTGGGCAAGTATCGTCTAACCGCGGATTTATTAGTTTTCGCCAAGTGTGCCCAAGCTGCCAAGGCGCGGGTCAAACAATCGAGAAACCTTGCAGTAATTGTCACGGCGAAGGCCGCGAGATGGATACCAGCACCGTCAAAGTTCGTATTCCTGGTGGCGTCGCCACTGGTTCGAAACTACGCTCTGCGGGTAAGGGCGAAGCAGGCCAAATGGGCGGCCAAGCGGGCGATCTCTACATCATCGTGCACGTCAAAGAACATGAGCTCTTCGAGCGCCACGATCATGACCTCTTCTGCGAAGTGCCGATTAAGTTCACCCTCGCTGCACTCGGTGGCTCAATCAACGTGCCTACCCTGTTCGGCAAGGGCTCACTCAAAATACCAGCCGGCACCCAGACTGGTACCACCTTTCGTCTGCGCGGCCAAGGCGTCCCGCACCTGCGTGGCAATGGCAAAGGCGATCTACTGATTCGCATGCAAGTGGAAGTGCCGACTAAGCTCACTGGAGACCAAAAGAAGAAGCTCGAGGAATACGCCGACGCTTGTGGCGATCCGGCGAACCCGATGGGCGAATCCTTCGTCGAAAAAGCGAAGCAATTCTTCCGTTAGGAAATTTCACCTTCGAAATCACTGCGACAAGATCTCGTCCTAATCCCTCATTACTAATTTAATAGTGGCTTATCCAATCGTAATTCTCGGCTCTGGCCGCGGCTCCAATGCTGAGGCGCTGTTAAAGGCGGAAGCCAACAAGCAACTTGGCGCGGCAAAGATCGCAGCGGTGATCAGCGACCACGAAGATGCAGGCATTCTTAAACTTGGGCAAAAGTTTCAAGTGCCCGCGATCTATATTGATCCGCAGCGCAAAGGTGCCCGCCTCAGTGATGAAGCCGAGCAAGCCTACATCGAACGCATTGCATCATTCTCCCCAAAGCTCATCGTGTTGGCGGGCTTCATGCGGATCATCAACCGCTCCTTCATCGAAGCCTTCGAAGGGCGCATGATCAACCTGCACCCGAGCCTCTTGCCGAGTTTTCCTGGTATTGATGGCATCGCCCAAGCATTCGACCACGGCGTAAAGCTCACTGGTTGCACGGTACACTGGGTCATACCGGCTCTCGATGCCGGCCCGATCATCGACCAGAAAGAGGTGCGCATCGAAGAAAAAGAGACGCTCGAACTGCTCGAAAAGAAGGTTCATATCGTCGAGCACCAACTGCTTCCAGATGTCGTCGCCCGTTTGAGTCTGGGTAAAATCAAATCGTTGTAATTGCCACCCCGCTTAATGCCACTCTGGAACCTCCCTTGTGGCGCTCTAGTTACCCCCGTAGTGACTGTTTAGAAAGCTCCTGACTCGTTCTCCACTTTTCACACTGATTCATATGAGTACACAATTCGAACTTCGCACTATTATTCCCGATGAAATGGCTGACCTCCTCGACGGCCACTTCTTCGAAATCGAGTCTGCCCACTGGGGTGTGATGCAAAAAGAGATCAACGACCCTTACGAAGTGTTCGGCATCTTCGCCGACGCCACGATCGCGCATGCGGCACTCGCTGAACTGCGGATCGAGTTTCCTAAATTACCCGAGACCTTTACCGAGACCGTCATCGAAGATGCGGATTGGCAAAATGCGTATAAAGAGTTCGTCAAGCCATGGAGCGATCGACAGTTGCACTGGATTCCGCTCTGGGAACGCGACCTCCTCCAAGCGCCTGCTGGCGCCGCGGTCGTCTATTTAGACGCAGGCATGGCCTTTGGCACGGGCGCCCATGAGACTACCCGCTTGTGTGCGCGCCGCCTCCAAGACTATCGCGACGCCCACCGCGACCAACTCGACACGGCTGAATTGATCGACGCAGGTTGCGGCTCTGGTGTGCTGGCACTTTCAGCTTCAGTGCTTGGTTTTAAAAAAATCCTAGGCTTTGACTTCGATCCTGAAGCGATCGTCGTTTGCCACAGCAACGCCGAAGAGAATACGCACATCACTAAACTCGAATTTGAAGTCGCCGATTTGGAAAAAGGCCTCAAGGGCCGGCAAGCCGACTTGCTGCTAGCGAACATTCAAACCGACGTGCTGATTCCACACTGCGATCCGGTTGTGCATGGCGTTAAATCAGGCGGCACTCTAGCGCTTAGTGGTATTCTCGTTAAAGAACTCGACCTCGTGCGTTCACACTACGAAGCCAAATTTGCCGAACTGCGCCCAGAAGACACAATCAATGTGGATTCCCGCCAAGACGGCGAATGGGGTGATTTGCAGTTTGTATTGGCGTAAGGCAGCCAGATAATGAACCGTAAACTTCGCCCCATTCCATGCTTGCGGTATGAAATAAGACACTCACATAATATCTTCTAATGCAAAGTATTGGCGAACGATTTGAAGAAGCACGCAAGCGCAAGGGAATTTCTCTGCGAGAGGCATCTGAGGCTACTAAAATCCGCAGCGATTTTTTGGGTAGTATCGAACAGAACAAGTTCAATTTCGACCTCCCGGAGATCTACAAACGGGGATTCCTCAAGAACTACGCCCGCTATCTCAAGCTCGACCCCGAAAATATTCTCACGGATTATAGCGCACATTTGCTGAGTAAATCCCGCAACGGTAGCAAAGGAGCCGAACTGTTCGGCAGCATGGAAGTCAAAGGGGCATCCACTCAACCAGAGGATGATCAAAACGACGAACCTTCCTACGGCAGAATTTCCGCTTCCACTTCCACTGGAGATGCAGACGAAGACGAGCCGAACTTTGAAGACGAAAGTGATAAGATTTTTTACGTCAAAGCGGGGCTAGTTGCCGTCGGTACGCTCGCACTCGTGGTAGTCATCTTCGGCCTAATTAAAGCGATTTTAGGCAGTGGCGCCGATTCTGTAATTAAATCTTCGGAGCTGCGCGATCCTGCGGTGATCGCCGAAACAATTGGGGAGACTGAGGAAGCTGGAGCGAATAATCCGGCAAGCAGCGAAGAAAGCATCACACTGATTGCCAGTGGTAATGTTTATGTACTCGTCAAGCAGCGTAGCGACAACCAAGAGCTCTTCCGCAAAACACTTACTGATGGCGAAACCATCACCCTCGCCAAGAGTGGCCCTGTCGACATCTTATTTACCGCAGGTGAGAATCTAGTAATCGTTAATCCGGCCGGCGAAAAGCTACGTCCCGAAGGCGCAGGCACGGCAAAAATTTCGATCCCGTAAGCGCCTCAAGGGCATCAGCTTGCTCAATGCCACATCACGCAGTGGTCGCAAAGACCACTAGTCCACTAGGCGTGTCCAGCAACTTTCGAAGCCTAATACTACGCCCAGTTGTACGGGCGCAAAAAGCCTCGCTATTATAATCGACACGCCCTGCTATTCGGCGACTCCGCTGCCAGACGGCCGTAGCCCAACAGGCTTGCCCAGCACCTCACCATAGACAAAGGCAGTGCGAGCTGCCGCAGGATCGCGTAAGACTGAACGAACCGAACCTGCAGGGAAACGCCCGCGAGTCGGACGTACCTGCTCAACCTGAGACTTCGCTGCTGAAGTCGACCGACGACCCGCCTGACGCCTGAGTGCTTCAGCGCGACGCTTGGTCGCTTCGATCTGTTCCAAGCGAGCCTGTATTTGCGCTTCGTAGACATTGTCGGAGGTATCCCAAGAGAAACGGTCATCCACCTCAGTCGCTTGAGGCGTCGGCTCCACGCGCGGTGGACGCTGATGCGTTTCCTTGTGCCGCTCGACGACCTGCTTGTGTTGCTCACGATGCGACGAAACCGGCTCTGGTGCATGCCTAGGAGTAGCCGTCGCTTGTCGTCGCTGCATGATTTTACGCCGAATCGCTTCCTGGACCTGACGCTGACGCGCTGCATCATCGTCATTGACAGTAGATTCACGCGGCACAGTTGGAGACTGAGTTGGCGACCCTGGCGTATCCTCATCCTTACTCTTAAAGATCTGATTCCCAAAGAGGTAGATTGCCCCAAAGATAAGACCACCGACGACTTTTAAAATCTCTTCTAAACTTTCCATATAATCTGTGGACTTGCGTGAAGTGAGGCGGCCACAACGACCGCCTCACTCATTCAAATGCTCTATTTCTTCTCGTCCCCCTTGGAGATCGAGTCGCGCATATCCGTATCGGCTTTGATGTTATTCATCTTGTAGTAGTCCATGACTCCTAGGTTGCCGGAGCGGAAGGCCTCAGCCAGTGCCATTGGCACCTCTGCCTCTGCTTTGACGACCTTCGCCCGCATCTCTTCAACTTTGGCCTTCATCTCCTGCTCGAGTGCCACCGCAGCCGCACGACGCATTTCTGCCTTCGCTTGAGCGACGTTCTTATCGGCTTCTGCTTGAGTCTCTTGTAGTTTCGCGCCGATATTTTCGCCCACATCCACGTCGGCAATATCGATTGAGAGAATTTCAAATGCAGTGCCGACGTCGAGGCCGCGCTCCAGTACCACCTTCGAGATACTATCTGGCGACTCCAACACTATCTTATACGAATCAGCCGAACCAATTGTCGTCACAATCCCCTCACCG
>CAZIMR010000130.1:0-4793 GCA_964540215.1 uncultured Puniceicoccaceae bacterium | reverse complement strand
GGTGCTTGCCAGGATCGAGCCGTCAATGAATTGCGCGAACGAGTGCACGATGCTCTGCGGATGAATGACTACCTCGAGGCGCTCTGGCTCCAAACCGAATAGCCAATGTGCCTCAATCAGTTCGAGGCCTTTATTGGCCATTGTTGCTGAATCGACGGTGATCTTCGGGCCCATCGACCAGTTTGGATGCTGGGTGGCATCCGCTGGGGTGACGTTGGCAAGTTGATCGACTGGGGTATCGCGAAATTGGCCACCAGATGCGGTGAGAATAAGCTTATCGAGATGCTGTTGGGGGTGGCCTTCGAGGCATTGAAAGATGGCGTTGTGCTCGCTGTCGGTTGGAAGTAGGCGCACGCCTTTGCGCTTGGCTGCTTCGATCACGAAGGCACCGCCGAGGACCAGTAGCTCTTTGTTGGCGAGCGCGATGTCTTTGCCCGCTTCGATCGCTGCCAGGGTCGGCTTGAGCCCACAGGCTCCAACTACCGCGACGAGCATGATGTCGGCTTCGGCTAAGGTCGAGATTTCGAGTAAGCCAGCATCGCCGCAACCAAGTTGAGTGTTGGCGGGGAAGTTGTTGGTTGCTTTGGCTGCAGCGTACGCAGCTTCGCTGGAGAGCGTTGCATGCGGCACTTTGAATTCGTGACAAATCGCGGCGAGCTCGGCGTGGCTGGAGTGCGCGGCAACGCCGACGAGTTCTAGTCGATCTGCATGTTCGCGCAGGACGCGTAGGGTGCTACCACCGATTGAGCCGGTCGCACCCAGGAGCACGAGTTTCTTTTTCGCGGTCTCTAGCATCTAAAAGATGAAGTATTTGAACATCAAATACCCGAGCGGTGCGGTGAGAATCAAGCTGTCTGTCAGATCGAAAATGCCGCCGATGCCGGGGATTATTTTGCCGGAGTCTTTGACGTCGGCTTGTCGTTTGAAGGCCGACTCGACGAGGTCGGATGCGATCGATGCGATTCCAATGGGGATCGCCATGAGTGCGGAGCGCCACCAAGTGAAGCCTTCGGGAGCATAGGAATTAAAGATGCCAAGAATGAAGAGTCCGATGAGCATGGCAAAGAGGATGCCTCCGGCTGCGCCCTCGAAGGTCTTTTTAGGGCTAATCACTGAGAGGGGCGTTTTGCCGATTTGCATCCCGACGAGTAGGCCACCGACATCTGTGCATTTGGCAACCGCGACGATCCAGATCGTGAGAAAGATACTGGTGGCGTCGGTGAAACCGTGGAACTCCGCCATCTTCACTACTTTTACGAAAAAGTGGAGCATCAAGGGCACGTAGAGAAGTCCGAAAAGCGTTGGCATGAAGCTGCGCAGTCGGCCAGCCTGTAGATCTTTAATGATGATCGTCAGTGCGAGTACCAGAAAGCAGAGGATAAAGATATCAGTGCCGGCATCGACTCCGCCGAGGTAGTAGGAGCCGAGAATGATGATGGGGCCGCAAGCAAGTCCGAGCGACTTGATCGGCTTAAGCCCCATTTTGTCAAACAGTTGGTAGAGCTCCAGTTGCGTAAAAAACGCCAGACCTGCGAGTAGCCAGACGCCTGCGTCGATGCCAAAAATGAGTAGTGAGACTGTGACGATCAACCAGAGGATCGTGAAGCTGAAGATTCGTTGCTTCATAATAAAATAGTGAGAGTGGAAGTGGAAGTGAGGGTGAAAGTGAGAGTGACGCAGCGCGAGTAGCGCGTAGATGGTCTGTGAGGTCTGCCGAGCTGGCCCCGCAGGGGTGACTGAACTGGGTGCTCTTTGGGCAAGTGAAGGAACAAATTGAAAATTAGCTGTCTTGCAATTGTTCAGCAGTTTTACCGTAGCGGCGTTCGCGGGATGCGTAGTCAGCTAGTGCGTCTTTAAAATGTGATTCGTCGAAGTCTGGCCATAGCACGGAAGTGAAGTAGATCTCTGCGTAGGCGGCTTGCAACAGTAAGAAGTTGCTCAGCCGTGCTTCGCCTGAGGTGCGGATGACTAGATCAGGGTCGGGCAGGTCATTGGTGTAGAGATAGGAGCGCAAGCTGGCGTAATCAAGTGTGCTGGGATCGACGGTGCCAGCTTGGGCGGCTTGCGCGATGGCTTTGACGGCGTCGACCACTTCGGTGCGTGAGCCATAGTTGAGTGCGAGCGCGAGGGTGTATTCGGTAAATTGTACGGTGGCGGCTTCGGACTTGCGCAGGCGGTGTTGAATGTGCTCAGGGAGTTCTTTATAACGGCCGACCACGCGTAGGCGAATTTTACGTTTAATCAGTTCGGGCAGCTGTTCGGCAAGAAACCGATCCAGCAGGCCCATGAGCGCATCGACTTCGGCTTTTGGGCGATTCCAATTCTCGACACTAAAAGCATAAAGAGTGATAATTTTGACGCCGTTTTCTTGGGCGGCCTTGAGGGCGCGTTTGACTGCCTCTGCGCCGCGGCGATGGCCTTCGATACGGGGCAGGTTACGCTCCTTGGCCCAGCGGCCATTGCCATCCATAATAATAGCAACATGCTGAGGGGGACGATCCTTAGGGATTTGAGTGGAATTCACGGTGATAACTATAAGGAAAACGTAAGATGGGGCTCTGTATGGTTAGTTTAGCGAGCCTAATCTGAAAGGTTGGATAAAAAGCCCTATACGCTCAGGTGCAAGGTTAGAGCGTCACACGTTGTGTGTTGTAGGGCGATTTTTTTATCGACCAATTTTTAAGGATTCAGGTCCCTCAGCTCGTATTTTTTTGCGTATTACCGGTCCGTATTTAGCGATGCCGATTTATATGTAAGCAACGATTTCATCGCAGCCTAATGAGAAGCTAGTACAATTTAAAGTGCAGCAATCAATGAAGGCTGTGTCGCTGGTGACTGAACCTGAGACAGGCCAAGCTGTGAAGTGTATGATTTCCGGTAATTATGACTACGCGTCGAAAGGGCGCTCCTGCAGTCACGGCCATGGTTGCAACTGCGATAGCGATTGGCGCGATATAAAGGGTGAGGGTAGCAACGTGCGAAAGTCAGTCAGCTTCTTACCTTTGAACCGACGCACTTTAACTCGCTTCTGGCTAGATTTGATAATCCGAACCCGCGTTCGATTCGTGGAGTCCACATTCGCGCTTGAGCCCACCGAAACGGGTATCTTCGGCGCTCATGCCTTCGCCGAGTTTACTGGTGCTGTGCCAGTCGCCCATCGATACATAGCCCTCATCCCAGAGTGGGTGGTAGGGCAGGTTGTTTTCAGTCAGGTAAGTATAGATGTCGCGCTCGTTCCAATCAACGATTGGATACACCTTCATGGTCTTATTTTGCTGTTCGGCGACTGTGCGTTTTTCGCGCGAAGAGGATTGGTGCCTGCGCAGACCCGAGAGCCATGCAGTCGCGCCGAGTTCTTGAACCGCGCGGTTCATTGGCTCGACTTTATTGATTCGATTGTATTGGCCGAGGCCTTCGACGCCTTGTTCCCAAAGCTTGCCATGCATCGCTTCTTGATGAGCCGCAGATTGGCGTGGAAAGTAGGTCTTTAAGTTTAAAGCCAGCCGTTTGGTCAATGCCTCTGCAAAGCGATAAGTTTCGGGAAACAAGTAGCCAGTATCGATGAAAATGACTGGAATATTAGGAATCTGGGCGGTGACGAGGTGCAGCATTACTGCGCTTTGAATGCCAAAGCTAGTACTGAGAACTAGCTTATCGCCATATTGATCATACGCCCAACGCACGCGCTCAACAGCGGAGGCGTTTTCCAGATCCGACTGTGTGAGGTGTTGAGTTTTAACTGTTCGGGCGTTATTCATTCAGTTTATCTTTAGTTCTTGACTGAGAAAGTCAAGATATAGCCATACTTTATTTCTGAGTCGGGTGGCTTGTGGCTTAAAAAGACGTTGGCTGTGTCTCTGTATAAAACACAAAAAAGGCGGACATTGCTGTCCGCCTTTTTGATCAAATGTGCTTAGCGCGGTGCTATTCAGGCTTCTTGAAGCGGCGTGCTGGCTTCTTCACTGGAGTGAAGTCTTTGTTGCCGCCGCTGTTGCCTTGGTAACCACCACCAGCGCTATTGCCGCCGCCAGCGCTATTGCCGCCGCCTTGGTAACCTCCGCCACTTGCTGCGCCTTCGCCGCCAGCGCTGTGGCCGCCAAATTTACTCTTCGTTTTAAATGGGCGCTTAGGGCGTTCGCCGCCTTGGTAGCCTCCACCGCCAGCGCGGCTGTCGCTGCTGCGGTTGTTGTTACCACGGTTGCCTTGATAGCCACCGCCGCTACTGCGGTTGTCGTTGCCACGGTTGCCGCGATAGCCACCGCCTCCGCCACGATTGCCGCCTCGGTAGCCACCGCCGCCACCACCGCCGCCACCTTTGCCGCGGTTGGGTGTTTCAGAGTATGGCTCGGGGTCTTCGGCGATTTTTTCGCCGAGCCCGCCATCGTCCTTGTTAACTAGGTTAAAGAGTGCGCTGGCGATGTCGGTCGGTGTGTGACCAGCGTCGAGCAAGCGATCGACCAGTGCGTCGTGGCGCTTGAAATTACCTGCTTCGAGGAGGCTCTTCACTTGGGTGAAGACCTTGTCGGCTTTGCGGCCTTCCACATCTTCCATGGTTGGAATCTGCATGCGACGCACGACTTGGCGTGTGTAGCGCTCGATCGCTTCGAGCCGGTAGATGTCGCGGCCGTAAACAAATGTGACGGATTTACCGGAACGTCCAGCGCGGCCGGTGCGGCCGATACGGTGCACGTAGTCTTCCGGGTCGTGTGGTAGGTCGTAGTTGAACACGATATCGACATCGTCGATGTCGAGGCCACGTGCGGCGACGTCGGTCGCGACCAGTAGTTCAACTG
>CAZIMR010000129.1:0-4794 GCA_964540215.1 uncultured Puniceicoccaceae bacterium | reverse complement strand
TGGCTTTGAGGTTGTGATGACGCGTGATAGCGACGTGTATATTCCTTTGGAACAGCGCACAAAAGTGGCGAACCGTGCCAAGGCTGACTTGTTTGTGAGTCTACATTTTAATGCCGCTGGTTCGACTTCGGCATCTGGCTTTGAGTCGTATGCGCTGACTCCGCAGTATCAGGCGTCCTCGAAGTATCCGCGTCCGACGAGTAAGGATGCCAAGCGCTACCTTGGGAATGAACAAGACCCATGGAACACCTTAATCACTTATTACATTGAGCGGGCCTTAGTGCAGGGCCTAGGTGGGCCGGATCGTGGCATAAAGCGCGCGCGCTGGTCGGTGCTCAAAGACCTCGAGTGTCCTGGTGTGCTAACTGAATTAGGCTTCGTTTCGCATGCGGAAACGGCCAAGAAATTACGTTCGCCGGCCTTTCGCCAAAAACTTGCTCGAAGTTTATATGATGGCATAATCGCTTATCGAAAACGACTTCAACGTATCCAATAACCGATGTCTTTGAACCAATTCTATTTGAGGATTGTTGGCCTAATCAGCTTGCTGACCACTTGCGTTACTGGCCAAGCTGCTGGTGAGGCCGCGCAGGTGGTGGTCCTCGTCAATACGAACGACAGTGGTTCGGCGGAGATCGCTAAATATTATACTCAGCAGCGGGGGATTCCGAAGGCCAATATCATCGCGCTGGATATGCCAACTAAGGAGACGGTCACGGTGCGTGAGTTTGTGGATACTATTTATAATCCACTGCTCAATACCTTGATTGAGAAGAATTGGATGAATGCGGTGAAAGCTAATGGCCGCGATTGCGTTGGGCGTGAGCGTGTTTCGATGGCGACGCATCATATCAGTTATTTGGTGACGACGCGGGGCGTACCGGTTCGCATTGCGAATGATCCGATGCTATTGGGTGCGGAGTCGGAGCAGTTGCCCAAGCAATTCAAGGTGAATAATGGCTCTGTCGATGGAGAGTTGGCCTTATTGGCAGCGTCTTCAAATCTGCCAATGACTGCGTTTGTGCCGAATCCGTTATTCTCTAAAATAACACCTACAAGTTCGAATGAGAAGCGGGTGATACGGGTGAGTCGATTAGACGGGCCAAGTGTGGCAGTCGTTAAAAAGTTGATCGCGCGAAGCATGCAAGCCGAAGCCCAGGGTCTGATGGGGCGGGCGTATTTTGATATGGGTGGGCCGCACGCGAAAGGCGACGAATGGATGGCCGCGGCGGGCGATCTAGCAGTGACGGCGTATTTTGATACTAATTTTGAGAAGACTAAGCGACCAATGGATGGCAGAGATCGGTTCGATGCGCCTGCGATTTACATGGGTTGGTATCGGCAAAACGCCTATGGTCCCTGGCTCCAGCCTAAGTGGACGGTTCCGCCGGGTGCGATTGGCTTTCATTTACATAGCTTTTCAGCAAAGACTGTACGCTCGACAAGAATCGGCTGGCTGGGGGCTTTTGTAAATCAAGGTTACTGTGCGACGGTCGGTAATGTGTACGAGCCGTATTTGGAGTACACGCATCATCCGCACATGTTACTGGCTGCATTGCTGGAGGGCCATACCTTCGGCGAAGCGGCGATGTTCTGTAATCCGGTGCTGAGTTGGCAGGGCGTCGCAATTGGTGATCCGCTCTATCGTCCTTTCAAGGTGGGGCTGGATGCGCAGTTAAAAGTGTCGATGAAGAATGAGTTGAGCGCGTATCTCTGCCTGCGACAGATCAATCGTCTGCAAGCTGAAGGTCAGTCCGGCGAGGCACTGACATTTGCGCGGACACAGTTCGTCCGGCAACCGTCGCTGGCATTGGCGTATAAGTTAGCGAAATTGTATGACGCTAAAGGTGAGACCAAAAAAGCGGTCGAGGCTCTAAGGGTGACTCGTTATATCACTGTATTTTCGAGTGATGAAGTGGTCTTGGTCAAAAAGATCGCTGATTTCTTGAATAAGTATGAAGAACGCGGGTTGGCGCTTGACCTGTACCGGAAGCTGATCGCTCGAGATGGATTGGCCAAGGCGCTGAAGATTTCCCTGCTAGAAAGTGGGGCGAAGATCGCGCTGGAGCAGGGCGAAAACACACTTTCATCGGCTTGGTCGCTGACCGCCCAGAAGTTGAAGGCCCCGGCGCCTGCTAAAACGAAGAAAGCCAAAGGCTAGTGGTTTTTATTGGACCAATGTCGTTCCTTACATCCGCTCTGACGAGGAAGCCGAAAAAAGCAGTCCTGAAGCGAAATGGCAAAAGTCAGGTTCGTATTATTAGTTCTTGACTTAAGAACTGATAATAAGAATAAACGTGTACATTTTTTGAGAATGCCGCCTATGGCTGAGCCTTCATTTCCATGGGTACTCCTGACAATATTCATACCGAATTTCACCGCATGCTTGGCCGCGACGCCAAAGAGGAGCAATTGTGTCAGCGTGGGCATGTCTTCTGGTTTTATGGTCTTTCTGGTTCGGGTAAGAGCACGCTGGCCAATGCCGTTGAGCGCAAGCTCACCGAGCGCGGTATTTTGACCAAAATATTGGATGGTGATAACATTCGTAGCGGTTTGAACAGCGACCTCGGCTTTTCCGATGAAGATCGGCAGGAGAACATTCGCCGCATCTCTCAAGTGGCACGCCTCTTTCTCGATACTGGAATGGTGGTATTTACTTCGTTCATTACACCTAAGCGCGACCTGCGTTCGGCGGCGGCCGAGATCGTTGGAGCGGATGATTTCACATCGGTGTATGTACAAGCGTCTTTCGAGACCTGCGCAGAGCGCGATGTCAAAGGCCTGTATGCCAAAGCCGCAGCTGGTGGCGTGAAGCATTTTACTGGCAGAGACTCCTCTTTCGAAGAACCCACTGTAGCCGACAATGACTGGGTGATCTCCACCGATTCTCAAACTGAAGAAGCGTCGATTAACGAACTTCTAGAGCGTATTATACCGCTCATTGAACAGACCACTAAGGTCTAAAGCCCTCATTTTTTCTTCTAAATTCCAATATAGAACGATGCATAACGATTACACAATCACTCACCTCAAACAGCTCGAGTCCGAAGCGATATATATCCTTCGTGAAACTGCTGCGCAGTTTGAGAAACCAGTCCTGCTCTTTTCCGGTGGCAAAGACTCCATTGTCATGGCGCATCTTGCGAAGAAGGCCTTCTGGCCTGCCAAGCTGCCGTTCCAGTTGATGCACGTCGATACGGGCCATAACTTTCCGGAGACAATGGCGTTTCGCGATAAGTATGTTGCCGAGCTCGGCGCGAAATTGATCGTCGCATCGGTACAGGAATCGATCGATCAGGGCAAGGTCGTCGAAGAGAAAGGGCCACGCGCTAGCCGCAATGGTTTGCAGACGGTCGCACTGCTCGAAGGTATTGAAAAAAACAAGTTCGACGCCGCGCTTGGCGGTGGCCGTCGCGACGAAGAAAAAGCGCGTGCCAAAGAGCGCTTCTTTTCACACCGCGATGCATTCGGCCAATGGGATCCGAAGAATCAACGCCCCGAACTGTGGAATATCTTCAACGGGCGTAAGGGCCATGGTGAGCAATTTCGTGTCTTCCCCCTCAGTAACTGGACGGAGATGGATATCTGGCAATACATCAAGGCCGAGAACATCGAACTGCCACATCTTTACTTTTCGCACGAGCGTGATTGCTTTGTGCGCGATGGTGTGATCATGGGCGTCTGTGACTTTATCGAACTGCTCCCAGGTGAAAAGGTTGAGAAGATGGTTGTTCGTTTTCGTACAATTGGTGACGCGACTTGCACGGGTGCGTGCCTATCCACTGCCGATAACCTCGACGATATCATCGACGAGGTCGCCGCGGCCCGTCAAACTGAGCGTGGCACACGTGCCGATGATAAACGCTCTGAAACTGCAATGGAAGACCGTAAGAAACAAGGCTACTTTTAGGAAACACTGAAAATCTGGCGAAGGTCCGCCTGAGAGGGCGAAGCAAATGTGAAAATCTGAAATCAATTCAATTTTCCAACTTTCATACATTCTCACTTTCAAACTTTTTAAATAACATGAGCGAAGATAATAATTCAGGATACCTCAATATGGACCTACTGCGGTTTACCACTGCCGGTTCAGTTGACGACGGTAAGAGCACATTGATCGGCCGCCTACTCTACGATAGTAAGGCGATTTTCGAAGACCAAATGGAGGCCATGGAAGAAAGCTCCAAGGCACGTGGCGACGAGAATGTGAACCTCGCACTGTTGACTGATGGTCTGCGTGCAGAGCGCGAGCAAGGCATCACGATTGACGTGGCTTACCGCTATTTCGCGACGCCAAAGCGCAAGTTCATCATCGCTGATACCCCAGGGCACATTCAATACACCCGCAATATGGTGACCGGTGCCTCCACTGCGAATCTAGCGATCGTTTTGATTGATGCCCGTAAGGGTGTGATCGAGCAGACTTGCCGTCACTCATTCATCGCCAACTTGCTTCGCATTCAGCACGTCGTTGTCTGTGTCAACAAGATGGACTTGGTCGATTGGGACGAAGGGGTCTTTGACAAGATCGTCGCCGACTTTAAGCAGTTTGCATCGCGTCTCGACAACATCGTTGAGGTGACTTTCATCCCCGCCTCTGCGCTGATCGGTGATAACATCGTCGATAAGTCCGAGAACATGCCGTGGTATCAAGGCCCGACACTGCTCTATCATCTGGAAACGGTCTACATCGGTGCCGATGAGAATCATGTCGAAGCGCGCTTTCCAGTGCAGTGGGTGATTCGCCCGCACTCAGATAAGTATCATGACTTCCGCGGTTTCGCAGGTCGTGTT
>CAZIMR010000128.1:0-4829 GCA_964540215.1 uncultured Puniceicoccaceae bacterium | reverse complement strand
CCCGAGTGAGAAATACCTTCGTTATACATGATATCGAATTCGGTCTCCGTAAACGGGGGAGCGACCTTATTTTTTACCATCTTAATCCGCGTTCGATTGCCGACCACTTTGCCCGCCGATTCCTTAATCTGACCAATTCGACGAATATCCATACGGACCGACGAGAAGAACTTGAGTGCACGACCGCCGGGCTGTGTTTCAGGGCTACCAAACATAACTCCAATTTTCTCGCGAATCTGATTGGTAAAGAGTACCACACATTGTGATTTGCTAATACATGCGGTAAGCCGGCGCATCGCTTGGCTCATCATGCGCGCTTGAAGGCCAACGGTCGTATCGCCCATCTGACCATCTAGCTCGTGTTTCGAAACTAGGGCTGCGACTGAGTCGATGACGATAATATCGACCGCACCTGAACGAATCAGCGTTTCAGTAATATTTAGTGCGTCCTCGCCACTTTCGGGTTGTGACACCATTAAATTCTCAAGATCGACACCTACCACCTTCGCATAACGTGGGTCGAGCGCGTGTTCCACATCAATAAACACGGCGTTCCCACCTTGCTTCTGAGCTTGTGCGATGATGCTCAAACAGAATGTCGTCTTACCGGAACTCTCAGGACCGTAGATTTCACAGACACGCCCGCGAGGGAGACCGCCAATACCTGTGGCCAAGTCAATTGCGATCGAACCAGTGGAAATGACATCAATTTCCATTTTTGTCGCCTCACCTAAGCGCATGATTGCGCCGTTGCCGAATTCCTTATTGATACCAGAAATTGCAAGATCCAAGTTTTTGCGATCAGCTTCAGGGTTGCGTGTGACTTTTTTGATTTGTGCTTTTGCGGCCATATTAGTTGTGAGTGAGTTATTACGTATTAATTTATTATTCAGATTGAGTATCACTTTAATTATGGCAAGTTTAAATGATAATTTGTTCACTACATTGATCGCTCACGCATATTCGCAACAGTTTAAATCCTCCGATCGAGACCCGATGCGGGGCATTCGACGTTTGTACCACACGCAATCGCATCGTGCCCTAGTTTTAGACAATGTCGCTCGACTTAAGTCCACTGATACTAGTGTCTTTCGACGCCATTTATACATTGCTTGCCAGCCTTTTAAGCGATGGCTTCAAAGATCCAGTGTATCTTTCAGATACACAGCAACTGAATAGTCCGTGAACTCAAATTTTAGTCATTATTTTAACAAGACCATGTCAACTGACGAACCAAAACCACCAGTGCCCGATGGGGTGCGCTATGCTCGTTGGGCAGGACATGCACTTGGGTGCATTTTAATCTGTGCAGCAATTGTCTCTGTGGTCCGAGGGCTAGAGGGCATTTTCTACAGTATTAAAGCCAGTTACTTCGTCTTATATGGTATTGTGCTAAATCTTCCGTTTAAACGGGTCTCAGACGCTCGGTGGAAATTAGTCTACGGGCTGCTGGTTGCCTGTTCGATCGCCTTCGTGTTCGTGATGGTAGTTTCGGTGATGTTTAGCTACATGGATGCGGCAGATCGCGGTGAACGCCTCGGCGTTCCGGGGCTTGAGGGCACTTTGATCTTTTTGGCACTCATGCAAGTCCCAGCAGTCCTGTTTCAACGCAGACCTGACTTAATCGACTAAATGGCTGCACGGTACAAACACGCTATTTGGGACTGGAACGGCACTCTGCTCAACGATACCACGCTCTGTGTTGATGTGCTCAACCAACTACTCGCCAAGCGGGGTAGGGCGCCGCTCTCAGAGCAAGACTATCGCAATAATTTTGGTTTCCCAGTGGTTCACTTTTACGACTACCTCGGTTTGGATACGGACAAAGATAGCTTTGACCAAGTCAGCCGTGAATTCATCGACGACTACCAAGCCCGCTATTTTGAGGAATGTGAATTACACCTTGAGGCCGCCGAGGTGCTGACTGATTTAGCGCAGCGCGGCATGAGCCATTCAGTGCTTTCGGCCGCAAAACAAGAGGCGCTCAACGAGGGCATACGCCACTTTGGCATTCGGGCTCACTTTGTGGGCCTAATGGGAGCAGATAATATCTATGCCGAGGGCAAGATCGCGCAAGGTCACCACTGGATTAAGCAACTCCACTGGCAACCAGAAGAGATCGTTTTGATCGGTGATACCGTGCATGACTTTGAGGTAGCCGAAGCCATTGGTACCGATTGTATCTTAATGGCGCACGGCCACCACACACCCGAACGGCTAGCCAAGACTGGCGCTCCGATGGTAGATTCGTTGCGGGAACTATTGCAGCTGCTACAATCGACCTGATGCCTGCTCAGTTGAGTATTAATAAGATTCAGCTAGCGCTCTTCGTACGGAGATTAATGTAATACAGGGCCGGCATTCAAAAAATACGATTGCCACGAATCGGTTTAGATAGTGGGCTAGCCGACGTATTGAACGACGGTTGCCCACAAGCGACCAACCAATCGACACACTCCAACGCGTCTTTGACGAACCCCATTCCGGGTGTTCTCCGCGAGCAGAGCTATTTTCACTATCTTATGGACATTGCAATTGTCACTGGCGCAGAAACTCCACTCGGACTTCGCCTGATCGAAGACCTGATCCGCCTAGGGTGCCGCGTGCACGGGATCGGCAACAACCTTTCACACGTCACTTTCGCAGATAAGCATTTTATCGCCCATGCAATCGACCTCAGCGACCTCGATGCAGTCGCTCGCACGGCAGAGGCCATCCTCGAACAGGAAAAAGCGATTCACATTCTGATCCATGCGATCGACGTAACACCAGGTGCTGCTTTTGAGCAACTCCCCGTGGGCAACCTCGAAGCCATCTTAAAGGTCGGTCTGCTAGGGCCTGTCATGCTCACACGTATGGCTCTGCCTAACCTACTGCGCTTTCGCGGCCAGCTGATTAACATCATTCCAACCAACAAGAGCGGCCACATCGCCAGCGCAGTTAACGCCCTCATCGAGGGCGGCCTACGCGAGATGAACAACGCGCTGTTTGATCAAGCCCGCGATGCTGGTCTGCGCGTGACCAACCTGATCCTTCGCCAAAATACAGTGACTGATGATGCCACTTTTACTGACAAGCATTTGCAGACCCGTATCGATGCCGAGCACGTCGCCCGCACTGTCGAACAGCTGCTCAATCCGAACGAGCCTAACGTTCCCAACGAAATTACTCTGTATCCACGCCTCAGCGGATCCGCCGAGGAAATACTGCCAGAGACTAGCCTACCAATCGATCCATACAATGCGGTCGTACTCCCTCCACAGGACTATTGCCCACCTGAGCAGGAGGCCATTCTCACCAGAGAACCGGATCAAATCGAGCGCAGTATCCCTTACACGGATGAGGAAATGGAAGAAAAAATTGCCGCCGCTATCGAAGACTACGAATCGCAGCCCGAAGGTCGTGAGGAGCCACAACGAACTAAAAAGAATCCGCACAAAGATCGTGATCGAGCGCCCAAACAGTCTCGCACAGAATCAAGTGAATCGTCCGACCAAGCAAAACAAGCCATTTCAAAAGACGGTGAACAGTCGGACCAGCAGAAATCGCGTCGTGGACGTCGCCGTGGCGGACGCAACCGTAACAAGTGTCGCGAACAAGCAGAGGACAATACCTCAACACGTAACGATGAGCGTAGCCAGCCAGACTCTAAGAAAAAGACATCACCAGTCGGCGACAAGAATACATCCGTAACATCTAAGGACAACATTCCGGTGAAAACGCCACGTCGTGGACGTAATCGTAGCCGTAAGTCTACTGTTAGAACTGATGAGAAATACTCAGCTTACGAGCAGTCCAGTTCTCCGGCAGTAGAAAAATCCAAAGCCAGTTCTGCACGGCCAAAAAAAGGTTCATCACAAGCTCGGGGTGTTCTGCTTGAGACAGCAGTTCCGACAAACAAGAAGAAGGCAGCTAAGCCCAAAAAAACACCAGCGGTTAAACCACAGCAGCAACTCGAATTAGTATCCGAACCGCGCGCAGTGAAGAAAAAAGCTGCCAAAAAAGCGGCTAAAGCAGTCGTCGTCAAAAAAGTAGCAATTAAAAAAGCAGTGAAAAAAATCGCCGCAAAAAAGGCGACCAAGAAGAAAGTCATTAACAAAACTACCACGAAAAAGGCGACTAAGAAGGCCGTTAAGAAAGCAGCGAAATAGGCGGAATAGAGTGGGGGACTTGCTGGTTACCATTTAAAGCCAACTGCATCAAGAAACGCACTTGCAATGATGTTATGCCCGACGGCATTAGGATGCACGCGGTCAGCACACAACTGTAACGTATGGTTATGCACCAACCATGCATTAAATGCAGCCTGCACATCGACAAAACGTAGCCCATTGCGCTCAGCAATCGCGCGAGCCGCCGCTCCATAGTTGTCCATTAACTCGCGCATCGGCTCCTTAACATTAGCCTCTAGGAAGAACGGTGACATCACGATCATGCCTTGCACTTGAGGCAATGTGCGCTCGACCAAGCCCTGTAACTTCTCGCTGTAGGCCTGCAACGACACTTGCTCAATGAGTGGATTATCGAACTGGCGCCATACATCGTTAATCCCAATCATTACCGACACCCAATCTGGTTGATGTGCTAATACATCCACATCCCAACGCGCTTCTAAATCAGTCACACGGTTACCCGAGATGCCTGCATTTAAATAACGAACTCTGGCCTCAGGATGATGCGCGTCCAATAGGGACTGTACTTGGGCCACGTAGCCTACACCAAGGTCCGTACCACCTGATTCACGGTCACGGTTACAATCGGTGATTGAATCGCCGACAAAGAGTAGGGTGGTTGGTTTGGTAAATAGCATATAATTTAAAAAAATATCA
>CAZIMR010000127.1:0-4861 GCA_964540215.1 uncultured Puniceicoccaceae bacterium | reverse complement strand
ATGACTGGAAAATGTCGGATGAGTGGACTCAGCAAGTGCCAAAATTAATCAAGAATACCCTGATTGGGGCAGAATCACTCCGTATCGGAGCAGATTTATGGATCAATTAGTGCTATTATCATCCCCAGTACGAGAAAACGCCATGTCACCACTGGTGCTACCAGTTTTGCATCGCTGCTGTTCAAGCACAACCATGCAACGCCAATCGACAATTTTTCGTCAACAACAAACAACAAACAACACTACAAATGAAAACTAACACTACTAAACTATTGGCAAGCGCTACGCTTGCGATGGCCTTTACTGCCTCGGCAGTCACGGCTCAGACCGCGGAGCCAACAGCTGCCGCCGAAATGGCGATCGACGAAACCGTGGTTGTCGGCAACACACTCTACACAGATCAAGTCAACGCCCTCAAAACACCGACTCCAATCATCGACGTGCCACAGAGCCTGTCGATCACCACCGCAGATGAAATCTCGGTACGCGGCTTTAACAGCATCGGCGACATCGTCGATTACACACCAGGTGTGAACGTGTCACAGGGTGAAGGCCATCGCGATGCAGTCGTCTTCCGCGGCGTCCGCTCCACTGCCGACTTCTTCGTCGACGGTGTCCGCGACGATGTCCAATACTACCGCCCACTCTACAATGTTGATCAGGTCGAAATCCTGCGTGGCCCCAATGCACTGCTATTCGGTCGCGGCGGCGCTGGTGGAGTACTCAATCGAGTCACTAAAAAAGGTGTCATCGGTGAAGACTTCAACGGCTACCAGCTTAGCATCGACACCTTTGGAGCTACTGAAGCGCAAATTGATAGCAATGTTGCCATCAACGAAGACACTGCGTTCCGCATCAATGCCTACTACAATACCTTCAAAAATCACCGCGACTTCTCCGATGGCGAAGGCTACGGCGTAAATCCAACCGTCAAGTTCCAACTGAGTGATAAGACTACACTCGATGTGTCGTATGAATACATCAATTATGATCGTTCGATTGATCGCGGCATTCCAACTGGCACAGACGGCAAACCGGTGGATGCGCTTAACAATATCGTCTTCGGCGATCCAGATCTGAATAAGTCTGAATTCGAAGCACATACTCTGCGCGCGATGCTCCAGCATGAGTTCTCCGACACTCTCAAGGGTGTCTTCACCGCTTCGTATACTAACTACGACAAGCTCTATCAGAACTTTTATGCTGCAGACTACGACGAGGCTACTCCTGATGAAGTAACGCTCGACGGCTACCTTGACACTACCAAGCGTGAGAACCTCGTTTTCTCCGGTAATCTCGTTAGCGAATTCCAAACTGGCGACCTCGAGCACACCCTGCTTTTCGGCGCTGAGTTTAGTAATAGCTCTTCAAAAAATGATCGCTACAATCCTGAATTTAATGACGGATCAGGAGGCACAACAGACAAAAAGTCTTTCAACATCAGCCAGCGTAATATTAGCGGCGTTGGTTTCAACGCAGGTGGCCTGAACGCTGGACCATTCACTGATCTGAACGACGACACCGAAACCGACATTACGGTTTACTCCATCTACGTGCAGGACGAGATTGAGCTCTCTGAAGCGCTCACACTTGTTCTTGGTGCACGCTTCGACAGTTTCGACATCGAGGTAACGGACAACGAGGCAGGAGGCACTGACGGCAGTCAGAAGGATGAAGAATTCACTCCACGTGCCGGCATCGTGTATAAGCCACAGGAAAATATCTCGGTCTACGCAAGCTACAGCCAAACCTTTGTGCCTCAGAGTGGTGAGCAATTCGCAAACTTAGGTGATGAGGGTCTCGACCCAGACGAATTCACTAATCTCGAAATCGGTGTTAAATGGGATTTCGCAAAGGGCTACAGCCTGACTGCTGCTGCCTTCAACATCGACCAAGATATCGTTCAAGATGACGGTTCTGGCGGTTCTGAGACGTTGAGTAACGAAATCACTGGTTTCGAAGCACAGTTCAATGGTCAAATCACTGATCAATGGTCGCTCACCGCTGGCTACAGCTACCTCGACGGTGAAACCGATAGCGGCGATCGCCCTAGAGAACTCCCAGAGAATATGCTTTCGGTCTGGAACCACTATCAAGTCACCGAAAAGCTCGGGTTCGGCCTAGGTGCGGTCTATCAGGACGACAGCAAGATCAAGGACTCAGCAACCAGCCCAGAGCTTCCTAGCTTCTTCCGAGTCGATGCAGCTGCTTATTACCAAGTCAGCGAAAATCTTCGCCTACAGGTAAATATCGAAAATCTGCTCGACAAAGAGTACTACCCAAGTTCACACAGCACTCACCAAGCTACAGTGGGAGCTCCACTCAACGCGACATTCTCACTCAGCGGTCGCTTCTAAGATTTTTTCGTAAGACTTGTTTTGTTTATAGCCCACGGAGTGAAAACTCCGTGGGCTTTTTTGTAGCTAGTCGGCTCGAGTCAATATGCCTCGCTCAGGCGACGCCGATCCTGCTAATGGGTTATTTTGACTCCGCCAGCGGGTGGAAATTCACCGTCTCTATTGTTATTATAAAGACTACAAAATTTTACTCTAACCACTCAATCTTCAACCCATAACGCCGACTTAATTGCCATGAAATGCTTAATCGAATCTCCAGATTATGACATCGCCAAACAGCTCGAAAGCATTGCCCTTCAATGCGCAATGGAAGCGAAGGCGCCAATAGAGACCAGGATCACAGTTCGCTCAAAAATAGAGTCCAGCTTTATTACACTCCAAATTAACGTAGATGAAGCGCTAGGCGATAGTCAGTCTTGGTGCCTCGCCTGCCGCCTAGGCTGCTTCTGCCCTGCTGCCCGAGTATCAATTATCATTTCGGCTCAACCCTTATTTCAACAGACCGCTCCTCAAATTCTAAATCAGAAATTAACATCTAAACAGGCCGCAGGATTTTAGGAATGAATTGTCGCCCATAGACGACATGCGATGGCCTCTTTAATTGAAAATATTGAGCCTTTTAACTCCGTGATTGGGTAGAAATAATTCATCACTTTGTGCTATTATCAGGCATTTAGTCAGTATAACAAGGGCCCTTGTCGTTCATTTACAGATAGACAGCTCTTTTCAGATGACTCTCGATTGAGCACCACAACTTTGTTCATCAGACAAAAAATATGCTATCACACCTTGGTTGAGCTTTCGACCGCCATCGCGGCTCACTGGTGTGATAGCATTCATTTTGTTCCACGAACAGGATATCACCAGACGCAGCGGCGCTGAAAGCCGACGCATGCGCAGCGACTAGAGTGTCTCTGGCACAGCGCTAAGCCTAGTTCTTTTCCGGGCGGGGAAAGAGAATCGTCTTTTCGCCGAGGGCTTTGCCTTCGAGGGTGTTGCCCCACTCCAGCTGACCTTCAAGGCGATCAAAATTATCGGCGCCGACCAAGCCCCGAATCTTATCAGAAATCTCTGGCATCACCGGAGTGAGCATGACGACTCCAAGGCGCAAGGCTTCAGCCATGGTAGCGAGCGAGGTTTGCAACTTCGCTTGGTCTTCGGGAGCGTCAGACTTAGCCAACTGCCACGGCGCACGTGTTTCGGCATATTTATTGATCCCTGAAATGAAGGTAAAAATACGATCCAAAGCCTTGTGAAACTGAAATCCTTCGAACAGTGGGATCAGTTCATCCTGAGTCTTCAACCACAGTCCTTTAAGGTCTTGCTCTGGCTGCTCATCGACAGATGCTGCGGGCACTTTGCCCTCGGAGTAACGGCTGCCCATGTTGAGTAAGCGGCTCACCAAATTGCCGAGGTCGTTGGCCAAGTCACTATTGTAACGGCTCATAAAGAGCTCAATTGAGAATTCACTGTCTTGACCCACGTTCATTTCACGAGTCACGAAGTAACGAAATGCATCGGTGCCAAACTGCTCGATCAAATCAAGCGGATCAACCACTTCGCCAGTGCTCTTGGACATCTTTGCACCGGAGCTCAACCACCAACCATGAACCAGGAAATGCTTGGGTAATTCAAGGTTCAATGCCTTGAGCATGATTGGCCAGTAAACCGCATGTGGTGGCACTAAAATATCTTTACCGATAACATGGTAATCGGCTGGCCAGTTCTTTTCGAATTCATCGGTCCCGTAG
This sequence comes from uncultured Puniceicoccaceae bacterium, assembly GCA_964540215.1. Classification (GTDB taxonomy): domain Bacteria; phylum Verrucomicrobiota; class Verrucomicrobiia; order Opitutales; family Coraliomargaritaceae; genus Lentimonas. The sequence continues at coordinate 753 of CAZIMR010000127.1, read as the reverse complement.
CCCGCTGCGGTTATGTAGTTAGTCAAGGCGTCGAACCACACATAGGTCACATACTCAGAGTCGAATGGTAGTTCAATGCCCCATTCCAAGCGCGACTTAGGACGAGAAATACAGAGATCGTTGAGCGGCTCTTTTTTGAGAAACTGCAGCACATCGGCACTACGAAAGCGCGGATAGATCATCTCTGTATTCTGCTCGATCGTTTCGATCAACCAATCCTGATACTGTGCGAGCTTAAAGAAATAGTTAGTCTCAACGACTTCCTCCACCTCACCGAAGATCTCTGGCCACTTGCCGTCGACCTTTTCCTTTTCTGTGACGAACTGCTCCTGGCGTTGACTGTAATAGCCGTTGTAGTCCGCTTTGTAAATCAGGCCCTGATCGAACAGTGTCTGCAAGATCTCGCGAACGACCTTTTTGTGACGCGGCTCAGTGGTGCGGATGTAGTCGTCGTTGGTGATCTGCAGGCGCTCGCAAAGCCCTTGAAACTTAGCCGCGTGACCATCACAGAACTCCTGCGGCTCGATGCCCTGCTTCTGCGCCGACATCTGCACCTTTTGGCCGTGCTCATCTAGGCCAGTGACGAACTTCACCTGGTCGCCTTGCAGGCGACGAAAGCGTGCGACGATATCGGTCAGCACTTTTTCGTAGGCGTGGCCGAGGTGCGGCGCGCCGTTTGCGTAGTCGATTGCGGTGGTGATGTAGAAGTTTTTGCTCATGGAAATCGAGCAAGTTGGGCGAATTCACGCAGGG
>CAZIMR010000126.1:0-4862 GCA_964540215.1 uncultured Puniceicoccaceae bacterium | reverse complement strand
AATAAAGAAAGGTTTTAAATCCCATGCGGCCGACACCTTTTTCAGCGCCAAGATGCATGACTCCGCTGATGATGGAAGCCACGATCAATGGTACGATGACCATCTTCAGTGCGTTCATGAAGAGCGTGCCGATAAATTGACAAAAGACTTCGACGTTACTGCTAAACGCTCCGTCAATGTTGGGCATGAGGGCACATGCGAACAGTGTGGCAAGTGCGAGTGCGAGTAATATCTGCCAGTGTAGTTTCCAGTGAATGGGGTTCATCGTGACCAATTAAGAATTAAGAATTAGGAATTAGGAATTCAAAACTGTGAAAACTCGAAAATAATGATCCTTTTGAGAAGCCCCTAAACATTTTGTCTTGAGGGAAACGCAAGCTTAGGGCTATCAGCCCTGTCGTGAATTAAACTGCCTTCAAGTGTTCAGCTCGTGGTCAGTTAATTGAGGCTGACCTAGGGAAGTCGTTTCGCGAGCTCTTGCCAGTATTCGATGGCAAGTTCTTCGGGGCGAACGGTTGCTTTGACTCCGTCTGCGACAATGGAATCGAACCACTCACGTGCTTCGGGGAGTGGATCGCGTTTGCAAAGTGCACCAAGTTGTTTGCGCCGTTGGGTGAAGATACGACGGATGCATTCGCGTGCGACTTTCGAAAAATGTACCGCGTCCTCGCGTAGATCCAAACGCAGTAGCGCGGAATCGACTTTTGGTGCGGGGTGGAAACATTGAGCGGAAACGAGGTGCTTGCTATGTGCGGTATAGACTGACTGCAGGAAAATTGAAATGGCTCCGAACGCTTTGCTGCCATGCTTGGCGATGTAGCGGTCGGCGGCTTCTTTTTGTAGCATCAGCACCATGCGCTGTGGGAGAGGTCCTGAGATGACGGCTTCCATCCACGGTGTGGAGACTGCATAAGGAAGGTTGGCGACAATTTTAAAGCCAGCTTTGGCTTGTTCGATGGGCAGTTCGGCGCGCGGGTAATCGAGGCAGTCACCTTCGATTAAATGTAAGTTTGGATGCTCGGGTAGCACGTTCACACGGATGTGCTCGGACAGAGTACTATCGCGCTCCACGGCCCAGACAGTTGCACCTGTGCTGAGGATGGCGCGAGTGAGAGTACCGAGTCCGGGGCCGACTTCGACGACATGACTGCTGGTGTCAATATCCGCCATTTCGACCGACTTGCGCACGATGTTACCATCGACGAGGAAATTTTGTCCCAACTTTTTGTTTGGGAAATGCGCGAGCTCATCAAGCAGTGCGCGAGTTTGTTTGGGGCTGAGTGGCATCTGTTTAACAAGCTGACGAAGCGTGAGTAGCGCGGAGTTGATGAATCGGAACGATTTGCCCCGAAGGCGTGACTGAAGTGGGTGCCCTTTGGGCAACTAAAGGAACAAATGAAACTTAAAAATCTGATATAAGGAAAAGTGGGAAGGTGGTGGATTCTAGTTTTTCACTTCTCTATTTTCAACCCTCATACTCGCTTATGCGTTGTGAAATGCCTCGATCAATCTATCGGTGTCTTCGGAGCGCATGAGGGCTTCGCCGACGAGGATCGCATCGGCTCCGCATTCGCTAGCGCGTTCGGCATCTTCAATGTCAAAAATACCGCTTTCGCTGATTTTAATGATACCGTCAGGGATCTGTGGTATCAGTAATTCGGATACAGCTAGGTCAGTCTTGAATCGCTTGAGGTCGCGGTTATTGACGCCGACTATTTTGGGATCGAACTTGAGTGCTTTTTCGAGTTCACGCTCTTCGTGGATTTCATAAAGAGCGTCGAGTCCAGCTAGTCCAGCCGCATCGCGGAGCGCTTTAATTTCGTCGTCTGCGAGTGCGCGCACGATGATTAAAATGCAGCGTGCGCCGCCCTCAGCGGCTTCGACGACTTGCACCGGGTGCACCATGAAGTCTTTGCGCAAACAGGGCACCTGGCGTTCGTGGACTTCGAGGAATTCGACGACATCCCAGAGGTCTTGGAGGCTGCCTCCAAAATAATCTGTATCAGTGAGAATTGAGAGGCAGTCGGCTTCGGCGTTAATATATTTACGCGCTTGGTCGACGGCACTTAGGCGGGCATCCGAAATTTCGCCAGCTGAAGGGGACTTGCGTTTGATCTCGGCGATTACCGAGAGGCGGTCGTTGCGGGCAAGGGCTTTGAGGAAGCTGCCGCCTTGGCGCTGCATGTCGGCGAGGCGTGACAGTTCCGAATCCCGGATTGGGCGTATCTGGTTGCGTAGTGCGTGCCGCTTGGCGGCCATGATCTCGGCTAGTTTATCCATCTAACTGAACATCGAACGTTAAACGTCGATCTTTCAACCTCGAATTTAGCTTTATTGAATGTTAAGCGTGGGATTGATGTAAAGGAGTGAGGGCGACTTGCCCTAGTTGTTGAATTGATGAGGGCGAGTCGCCCTCACTTCTTTAACTTATCAGCTCGCACGGCGTGCGACCACCCAATCAATTAGCTTCTCGAAATCGTCTTCGTAGGCCCATGCCACGCGAAGGAATTCTGCAGGATGAATATTGTTAGCTTTGAAGAAGCGTCGGTCGCCACCGCAGCAATACATTGTTTCGGCGGGCAGTTCGCCGCGTAGTTTGGCAATGGTCTTTGGCATCATGCGTGGTAGCCAGCTGATGTCGCGTACTTCGAGGTCTTTTGCGGGTAGTGTGCTGGGGTTGAGAATGTGTGCGGAGGGTTTGCCGTGTTGTTGGTTGAGGAAATAGTCGCGGCGTGCGTCTGAGATCAGCAGGAAGGTGGCGAAATCGATTTCAGCGCCGCCGAGGAAATCTTCGACCGGGTCGTAGACGTCCATTGCGTTGAGCCCGATTGAGGCGAGTTCGGCGAGTGTTGCTGCGTCGAAATAGCTGTCAGGTGTGCGGTTGCCGTCTTGGTATTGAGTGACTGCGGCGTCCCAAATAATTTTGAGGCGGGTGGAGTAGTTAGAGTGTCGCATGGGCTAATTATTTGTATTCGGGCGATAACCGGCTTTCCATTCAGCGACGCTGACGCAGATGGGTTGCTCGCCGTTGGCGAAGAACCATGAGTCGATGGCGTAATGCGCGTTGTTCGCGTTTTCGATGATTGCCGCGGTGTTATGCGGGTATTGTAGGCGGGTGAAACCTCGATGCTGAGGGTGACTGACACGATGATATCGGATCAGCCCGTCTTGCTGCAGCAGCAACAGCGCGACAGTAGTGTTGGCAGCTTCGGCGATGCAGTCTAGCTGCGAGCCTTGACTGCCTTTTCGTTGGTTCTTGGCAAAGTCGCTTGAGGTGCCGTTTTTCTCGCCGACCAAGGTCTCGATTGCCGCGACGGCGACAAGCAAGCGTTCGCGCTCTTCGGCGGCATTCTGCTGAGCTGGCTCAAAAATGGCGCGGATGCTTTGCCATTCCGATTCGGAGTAGGATAGGCGTGACAGCTGACGACAACCCGCGGAAGCACAGGTTTCAAAATCGCTAACTTCCGGCGATTTCAACTCGTAATGACTCAGATAGAACTGCGGGTTACGCGTCAATGTGCTGCAGCCAGCGACGAATACGATGCCAATGAGCAGAACGGTCAGCTGCAGGCGGCGCATGGCTACTTCTTATATTTCAGAGTTGCTGCGATAAAGTTAGCGAACAGTGGGTGCGCTGCGTGCGGCTTGGACTTGAATTCTGGATGGAATTGTACCCCGACATACCACGGATGCTCGGCGATTTCGACGATTTCTACCAGGTTGCGCTCAGGGTTGATGCCTCCGACGCGTAGGCCTTTGGATTCGAGTTGCTCGCGGTAGTCGTTATTAAATTCAAAGCGGTGGCGATGACGTTCATCGATCATTTCAGTGCCGTAGGCGTCGAAGCTGAAGCTGTCTTTGGTGAGCTTGCAAGGGCAGGAGCCGAGGCGCATGTTACCGCCCTTAGTGGTGAGCTCTTTTTGGTCTGCCATGATGGTGATCACTGGATGCGGCGTGTGCGGATCAAACTCAGAGCTATTAGCGTTTTCTAGGCCTGCGACATGACGCGCATATTCGATCACCGCGATTTGCATCCCCAGGCAGAGGCCGAAATAAGGCACATCGTTTTCGCGGGCAAACTGTGCAGCAGCTATTTTACCCTCGGTGCCACGGTCGCCGAAGCCACCAGGAATGAGAATACCATCGAGTGAGCCGAGGAATTTCTTAGGATCTTTCTGGATCTCTTCTGCGTCGAGGCGAACGATCTGCACTGCGGTGTCGTTAGCGATGCCTGCGTGAATGATTGACTCGTATACGGATTTGTAAGCGTCTTGCAGCTCGATGTATTTACCGACGACGCCAATTTCGACCTTGTGACTGGGTGCTTTGAGGCGACGCACGACGTCGTGCCAAATCTTCATGTCGCAGTCGGGGGCATCGAGTCTCAGATGTTCGATGACCAAGTCGTCGAGATTTTCTGCTTTGAGTGCGAGTGGGAGTTCGTAGATCGATGTCTCGACGTCTTGCTCTTCAATCACCGATTTAACCGGCACATTACAGAACATGGAGAGCTTTTGGCGCATCTCACTAGTCATCGGCTCTTCAGTACGGCAGACCAAGATGTCGCATTGAATACCAATTTCGCGAAGTTTAGCGACGCTCTGCTGGCTCGGCTTAGTCTTCAGTTCGCCAGCGGCTTTCAAGTAAGGGAGCAGCGTGCAGTGCAGGAACAATACATCCTGTCGACCGACTTCGAGGGCGAATTGGCGCATTGCTTCGAGGAAAGGGAGGCCTTCGATATCCCCAATGGTGCCGCCAAGTTCAGTAATGAGCACATCGACGTCTTCGCTGCCACCGTCGTAGATGCGCTGTTTGATCTCGTTGGTGACGTGTGGGATGACTTGCACGGTTGCGCCGAGATA
>CAZIMR010000125.1:0-4872 GCA_964540215.1 uncultured Puniceicoccaceae bacterium | reverse complement strand
CACAGACCCGCAAGTCCGCCGACCACAAACGACAACGGCCCCGACCCTGCTTGTGCCAACGAAAAACGACCACTTTGCACCGCGCCAAAAAAGGCCGCAATCATCAACGCAGCGGAATGCCCCTGCCCCGCATCGAGCAGTGCACGCATCGAACTGGCTGGTTTAAACCACAGCGTGAGTAGAGAAGATTTGTTATTTATACTGCTCATTTGTCCAAGTACTTTTTTAAAAAAAGACAGAATACGCCGCACATGCAAGTCTGCGTCGATCCGTAGCCTGATTTAAAAATTCTTTTGCGTTGTCTCTTTGCTCGCTTCGACGAACCTCTGCGCTCTTTCTATGCTTACCTTCTCAAAACTCAGTAAAGGCTACGGCCAAAAGACGCTCTTCACCGATATCTCGTTTCGCATCCTACAAGGCGATCGCATCGGTCTAGTCGGGCCCAATGGAGCCGGTAAGACGACGTTGTTCAACATCATCCTCGGCACCACGGAGTGCGACAGCGGCAAGGTCGAGCTCGACCGCGGCACGGTGATCGGCTTCCTGCCACAGGAAAGCGCGCCTGCTGGCGAAGAGACAGTCGCGGAACTGGCGACTTCGATCTCACCCGAGTTTGTCACTATATATAATACCTTGCGCGAGTTCCCCGATCAGGACTCCCCTGAGCACATCGACGCGATCGAGCAATTTATCGATCTGGATGGCTATACGTTAGAGGCCAAGGCAAAGCGCATCTTGGCAGGCCTCGCCTTTCGCCCGGAGGATTTTGATAAACCCGCACATACCTTGAGCGGTGGCTGGATCATGCGTGCGCACCTCGCCCGCTTGCTAGTGATGGAGCCAGATCTACTGATGCTCGATGAGCCGACCAATCACTTGGACCTCGAGACTTTGGGCTGGTTTCAGGATCAGCTGAGCAACTACTCAGGCGCCATTCTGACCATCTCGCACGACCGTGAATTCCTCAACGGCGTCTGCGACGGCATCATCGAGATCGCCAACGGCCACCTGCACCGCTACCACGGCAACTACGACTATTACTTGACTCAAAAGGCTGATCGCGAAGCGCAGCAGCTGGCTGCTTATAATAACCAGCAACGCGAAATCTCGCACTTGGAAGATTTCGTGCGCCGCTTCCGCGCCAAAGCATCGAAGGCCTCGCAAGCGCAAGCTCGCATGAAGACGCTCGAAAAAATGGTGCGGCTGTCGCCCCCCGAAAGCGCCGCCGATACCATTTCATTTAGCTTCCCGCAGCCGCAGCGTAGCGGTCAGCGCGTCGCGACCTTTGAGAATATCCAACAGGCCTACGGCGACCACGTCGTCTATACCGACCTGAATCTCATCATTGAAAAACAACAGCGCATCGTGCTAGTCGGCCCCAATGGCGCAGGTAAATCTACATTGCTTAAAATTCTCTCCGGGAGTGTCGAAATTCAAGACGGCGTGCGCGAAATGGGCCACAATGTCAGTGTCGGCTACTTCTCGCAGCAACGCGTCGAAGTGCTCGACATCGAGCGCAGCGTCCTAGACGAAGCCATGGAGCGCGTCTTAACAGGCATGAATGAGCAAAAGGTACGCGGCATCTTGGGTGCCTTCCTATTTCGCGGCGACGACGTGTTTAAGAAAGTCAAAGTCCTCAGCGGTGGTGAGAAGAGCCGCCTGGCTCTGGTCAAACTACTGCTCAATCCGCCCAACCTACTGCTACTCGACGAGCCGACCACTCACCTCGACATGCCGAGTATCGACGCGCTGATCGGTGCCCTCAAGGATTACACCGGCACCCTCGTCTTCGTCAGTCACGACGTGCACTTTATCCGTGCCATCGCGAAGCACACGATTCAAATCCAAGCAGGCAGCACCACTAATTTCGCTGGCGACTACGATTATTACCTGCGCAAATCAGAAGCGACTTCCGAAAAAGGCGGCCTAGTCGCAGGTATCAAGAACGCCCGGCCAGACTTCGAAGCCAAGCCGAGTAATAAGCCGAAAGTCGTCAGTGCTAAAGAGCGCCGCCGCATCGAAGCAGAGAAGCGTAAACTCGAATCAAAGGGCCGTAAAGGCGTCGAAAAGCGCGTGGCAAAGCTCGAAGTAGAGGTTCTCAAGCTCGAAGCTGAGCAAGCCGCAGTCACTGAACAACTTGGCAATCCCGGCGTTTATGCCGACAAAGAGAAAGCCAAAGAGCTCAATATGCAGTCGGCCCGCATCTCGAAACGTTTGCAGGAGAAGAACTACGAGTGGGAAACGGCGGCGGAAGAGTTGAGCAAATTGATGTAGTTGTTCTAATAGGTAATCATCCTCAGCCTGCAACTGCCGGAAATGTGCACTTAATCAAGATTTACGCTTTACACTAGAAGCTTGAATAAGGAGTTTTACCGCTTCTGGAAATTGTTTTACCCGTAACCAGCCGTCTATTTTGCTTCCCCGCTCCATTAAACAGTCACTTTCGATTGCCACTCTAATTTGCTTGAGCGGCGTCGCACCGATTCATGCACAAGATGCCAGCCAGCTTGGCTTTTCTGATTTGCAGGGACAAGCTAATGCCTTGGTCGAAGCAGGCCAATTGGAGCAGGCTATGCCATTTCTGGAGGAGTTAATCAAGCGCGTCGAAACGACTGAAAACTCCGAGATCAAGCTCGACTTCCCGATCTTCTTGCTTGGCACCGCTCACATTCAGCGCTTCGTCGCCACTCAGAATGCCGGCGAACTCAATCAAACCTTGGTCTGGTATGCTAAGCTGGAAAAGGACTATCCAGACAGTCCCAAGGTCAAAGATGCACTCCTTAAAAAAGTCGATGTGCTACGTATTCTGAAGCGCGAAGACGAAGCAATCGCATTGATGAAGCAACTGTTGGATGGCACCTACTCCTTCCGCCTTAACCTGAAGCAAGAGAGTAAGTTGCTCAAAGATCTCACCCAGATCCACTATAACAAAGGCGATTGGAAGGACGGCCTACCGATCTTTACCAAGTTGTTGAACACATCGCGCGACTTTGAAGACCAAGCCTGGGCCGCAGCCGCCAGCTTCGAAGCATTGATCGCAGAGAAACGTTTCGACGACGCGATGGCGCTGCTACCGATCCTCGCGCGCGAATCCGAAGTGCGCTACTTACCTCGACTCAACGTCGCCCTATTAAAGAGCAGCGATACCATGGTCGCTCAAGCCCGCCTCAGCGATGCCGCTATCTTGCTTAATTTGATCAAGACCACCGACATCATGATCGAGCATAACCAAGCATCTGTGGCCAACAAGCTGAACAAGATTAAATTCAACACAGACATGGGGCGCAACTCGGAAGCGACCGAGCGCCTCAAGCAAGAAGTCAAGAACCTCGAAGCCACCATTACGCAGTTGCGCAAGCTCCCGACCCTGCGCAACGAGTTGCTGGTGCGCCGTGCACGTAATTATACGAAGACCGCACGCCGCTACGAAGCCTTCTGGATGTTCTTTGATCTGATGACCGAGAATCCAAAGGACAAGCAGACCGAATTCTTCACCTACGCGACCTTCTCCAACGCTCTACAACTCAAGAAGGCCGAAACCGCAATTACAGTGGGCCGTTCCTATCGCAGTCAATTCCCACAAGGTGATTACTATTCCGACATCAGCCTCGCGCTTGTCAGCACTTTGAAGGACAAAGGCGATACCACCGAGTATGTGCAAATCGCCCAGGACTTCCTAGATACCCGTCCACTCGATACCGCATCCAGTAACATGCTGGCAATCTGGGCGGGCCACAAGATGGAGAACGCACTATTTGCAGACATCATTCAACAGTGCAAAAACTGGCTCAACCTGCACCAGAACCCGATTTTCGAAGACGGCCTATTTTACTGGTGCGGCATCTCTGAATTACAAACCAGCAAATTCGCAGACGCCATCCAGAGCTTCGACAGCCTGCTCCAGCAATATCCGACCAGCCTCTACGCCGAAGACGGCCTGCTGCGTAAAGGAGCCGCCCAATTTTATGCGCAGGACTTCGAAGCCGCACGCCAAACACTCTACAGCTACACCAAGAAATATCCACGCGGCAACGCACTCGACCAAGCCTACTATTTCCTCGGCGAAGTTGAGAACCTGGCGGGCGATTACGAACTCGCACTGAAGCACTTCAAGCGGGCCGACGACATCACTACACTGCAAGATATTCACGATGGTGCCGCTTTCAGCATGGGTAAGATCTATGAATTACTGCAGCGCTACGAAGACATGGCCACTCACTTCAAGGCCTACACCGAGCGTTTTGGCGAAGATGGCCGTCTCACCGATGCAATCTTCGAGCTCGGCCGTGCGTATGAATTCCTCCGCCAGCCGAATGAGATGCTCGCGCTCTACCGCAAATACATCGAGCAATTCGCCAACGCCCCTGAAAATGCTGGCGTCGATACGCTCATCGAAGGCTACGCTGAAAAATACAACACCAACCAGGTGACATTGAAAAAGACCGTCGAATTTCTCGACAGGCTCGACAACGATATCGAATTCCGCACTCAAATCGTCACTGACCGCGGCTACTTGTTTGAATACTTCTACGTCAATACCGACCTCGATCAGACGCTCTACAACCGCCTACGCAACCACCCACAATTTGGCGATTGGCTGGTGCAAGACCTCGCACCAATTAACGAAGTCATCGCGATCTACCGTAAACAACTGGCGGACTACCCGACTGAAACGCCAGTCGAATTCTTCCGCGATCAACTCGCTCAGTTTAAGGCCGCCAAACAGCGCATAGCCGAGGCCCGCATGTTGATGGGTCTCTACCGCAGCGATGTGGAACTTGCACCCACCAAGTCCTACGACAGCGCGTTCTTCAGTGAAGTCACCCCGCGCGTACTGCTCTATATCGCCGACTACTCGCGGGCTGACCGCCT
>CAZIMR010000124.1:0-4897 GCA_964540215.1 uncultured Puniceicoccaceae bacterium | reverse complement strand
TAAATTCTCGGCGACATCGCCACCGTTTAAATCAGAAAACTCACAGGCACTCAGCCCAGCATCCGCGGGGCTCAAGCTCTTCGGGAGCGACGCCAGACCGCCAAAGCCCGCTACAAAATTCTGCCCCGCACAGCTCAACTCATCCAATGCGCGGCCTACTTGAGGCCGACCATGCGCCACGATTCCTGCCGATAATTCGAGCTCCCCGAGCGCATCTGCCAACGGTTGCACCCAAGCCTCAGAGAATACCCCCAGTAATTGATGCGCAGGCCGACCAGGATTAATTAAAGGCCCCAACAGATTAAAAATCGTACGCTGCCCTTCTTCCGCCAAAGCACGACGCACAGGCATGATCTGCTTAAATGCCGGGTGGTATACTGGCGCAAAAAAGAAACCGAAATTCAACGTATCTAGCGACGCCCGCAGCATCTCATGCGGCGCATCAAGGCGAATGCCGAGCGCTTCCATTAGATCCGCACTACCGCACTTCGAAGTAATCGAGCGATTACCGTGTTTAAACACAGGGACGCCGGCCGCAGCCACGACGAACGAAACCGCCGTCGAAATATTAAACGTGCCTGAGCCATCACCGCCCGTCCCGCACACATCGATCGCGCGACTGGCCCACTCGTCCACGCCTGGATCCACTGCATGCTCACGAAAGGCATGTGCAAACGCCGCCACCTCGGTCGCGGTTTCCCCCTTGTGCGCTAAGGCCAGCAGGCAATCGCGTTTCGAGGTCGCAGGCACATCCGAGCGAATCAATAGTTCGGCAACCACGGCTACTTGATCGGCCTCAAGGTCGGCGCCTGCGATTAGAATATCTGTAAATGGTTCGAGTGCTTGCATATGAGGGCTAAACCTTGTGAATCAAAGACTTCCTCGTTTAAGCTCAAGCTAAAATCTGAACCCCAACAAAATAGAAAATCTCCGCCACTCAAATTATGCCTTCCATAATAAACGCGAATCCAATTAACTGATTACAATGCAACGAACTGGAATCCTTATCCTAGCCCTTTATTTATTGATCGGCTCGCTCGTACATGGCGCTGAGCCGAGCATCACCGCTCCCCAGCAAGGACCCTCAAGCTCTGAAGGCTTAAACTATTCGGACGCCGTGATCCTCGGACTGGTCGAAGGCCTCACCGAATACCTGCCCGTTTCCTCCACTGGCCACCTGATTATTACCAACGCACTGCTCGGCCTCGATGGCGACGCACCGATGACCGACCAGAGCGGCACACCAATCCTAGTCGAAGGCGACGATGGCAAGCTGCGCCCCTACACTATCGGCGACGCCACTTATGCTTATGTGATCGTCATCCAGGCTGGTGCGATCGTCGCCGTTGTGCTGCTCTACTGGCGCACAATTCTCACTCTCATTCTAGGCTGTCTCGGCAAAGACCGCAACGGGCTCAAACTCGCGATCAACCTGATCGCCGCCTTCATCCCCGCGGCTGTACTGGGCTTATTACTCAATGACCTGATCGAATCCGCACTTGGCGACAACACCTTTGCCGTCGCCGGGGCACTTATAGTCGGCGCAGTCGTGATGCTAATTGTCGAGCGTTGGCGTCAGCACGGCAACAAAGGCGCCGTACCCGCCGAAGACAGCCCTGGGTTAGCCGAGCTCACGCTCGGCAAGTCGGTGATGATCGGCTTTTGCCAATGCTTTGCTATGTGGCCCGGAACCAGTCGCTCAATGGCAACCATCGTAGGCGGCTATCTCGCAGGGTTATCCCCCGCGCACGCAGCCGAGTTTAGCTTCCTACTAGGGCTCATCACGCTCAGCGCCGCCTCTGCATATAAATTTCTAACCGACGGCTCCGAAATGCTCGCAGCCCTCAACATCGGCCCAGTCCTGGTCGGCTGCATCGTCGCCTTCATCTCTGCCGCACTCGCAGTCAAATGGCTGGTCGGCTATCTCAGTCAGCATGGCTTAGCAGTCTTCGCCTGGTATCGCATCGCCCTAGCGATCGCGATCTTTGCGATGATGAAGTAGTGGCTCGCGTGGCAACGGCATTGCTGCGCCATCTCCGGCAGACCTTCGTCCTGCCTGCCATTTTTGCCTAGCTAGCAAAGGGCACGGTCTTTGGACCGTCGTAGCCGTCTTGCTGTGCCTCAACGATCAAGTTGGAGCGAATGCCGCCGCGGCCGCGCCAAATCGTTTCGAGACGTGCCCAGCGTGGCTTAGTCACTGCAAACAGATCCTCAAAGATTTTGTTGGTCGCCGCTTCGAAGAAAATCCCCTTGTTGCGATAATCGTGCAGGTAGAGCTTCATCGCCTTTAGCTCGATGCAGAGCTCATCGGGCGCATAGCTAAAAACCACCGTCGCGTAGTCCGGATGGCCAGTCATCGGGCAGGTAGAAGTAAACTCCTCCTGGATGTGCTGGATCGTGTAGTTGCGCTCTTGGTTTGGATTTGGGAAAGTCTCGATGTCCATGATCGCAGCACAGTGTGCGTTGTCGGCAAAAGTTCAACCCAACTCTTCAATTCTTGAAAAAAGCATCCGATCGGTCCTAATTCAGCCTATGTCGACGCAACAGCCACTCTCCGCTCTGAAGATCTTTCTGATTTACCTCCGACTCGGTTGTCTCTCGTTCGGCGGACCGGTGGCTCACTTCGGCTACTTTAAGGAAGAGTTCGTCAATTGCCGTAAATGGCTCACCGCGCCGCACTACGCAGAGCTGCTAGCGCTCTGCCAATTCGTACCTGGCCCATCCAGCAGTCAGTTGGGCTTTGCCATCGCATGGCAGCGCGGCGGGCTACGCGGAGCATGTGCCGCGTGGCTGGGCTTCACGCTGCCGTCGGCGCTAATTATGATTGCCTGCGCTTACGGGCTGACCGAAATCGGTGAGGGTGCCGCTGCGTTGATTCACGGGCTCCTCATCGCAGCCGTCGCTGTGGTCGCCAAAGCAGTGCTTGATTTAGGCAAAAAACTATGCCCCGACTGGCCCCGTATCGCGATCGCAGTTGGCGCTGCGGTACTCACCTTATCTGCCCCTGGCCCATGGATACAAATTGGCGTCATTTTGCTGGGCGTCGCGATCGGCAACGCCCTGTTCCGCAACACCAGCCAAGAGACGCCAAAGTTACACGGTGCACAACAACTCGTCAGCAAGCGCACGATGTGCATCGCACTCACCAGTTTTTGCGTGCTGCTAATCGCCTCGCTGCTGGTATCGCCGGATGCAAGTAGTGCAATTTATGGTATGAATTACCGAGCTGGTGCGATGGTCTTCGGCGGCGGTCACGTGGTGCTTCCTTTGCTGCATGATAGCGTAGTGTCTAGCGGCCTCGTATCAGAAAGCAACTTCCTCGCTGGCTATAGCGCGGCACAAGTACTACCCGGCCCGCTGTTCACGCTCTCGGCTTTTCTCGGCACCATCAGCCAAGCCACTGCGCCACAATGGATCGGTGGCGCCATCGCACTACTTGCGATCTTCTTGCCTGGGATGTTGCTACTCATTGGCCTACTACCACTGTGGAATACCTTTCGAAACAAAGCCTGGGCACAAGCCGGCCTCATTGGTGCCAATGCCACGGTCGTCGGTCTACTGCTCGCCGCTTTAATCAATCCAGTCTGGGCGCACGGCGTGCAACGCTGGACCGATGCCGTGCTGGCTGCTGCGGCCTTTATCGCGCTGATTCGGTTTAAGGTGCCCGCGTGGTTGGTGGTGCTCAGTTGCGCTGCCTGCGGTTGCCTAATCGCTTAATTAAGCGCCACTCTCACATCGACTTTTAAACGGTAGTCCATTACAGTTTGTGCTACATACAACGCTATGTATGACATCAACTGTCCCTCCCAGAAACGAATCATCACCATCGAAGCGATTGCCATCGCCCTGATCTGACTCATCACATTTTCTTTAATCTTCTGGCGCTAAGCCGGTGAACCCTTTTTACCAGCCCTCACCAGCCAATGATTCTACAGCCAAAGTCTGCCACTCTTGAGCCAAATCAGGTAATTAAGAGCTAGGCTAAAATCATCCAATTCTAAATCCTCAACTCTCAGGTCTCAAATCTCAGCTCTCCAATTTAAATGTCCAACCAAACAAACACACCTTTCGCCCGTCCTGATAACCGCGCAATCGACGAACTTCGTACAGTTAAATTTGAGACCGGCATCGCCCCCCACGCGCTCGGTTCGGTACTCGTCAGCTTTGGCGATACACGCGTCATTTGCGCCGCATCAATCGACAACCGCGTGCCCGGCTGGATGCGCGCTCAAAAAGTCGAAGGTGGCTGGATGACTGCCGAGTATTCGATGCTTCCCTACAGCACACTCGATCGTAAGCGACGCGACATTAGTAGTGGTAAGGCCGACGGCCGCACCATTGAGATTCAACGCCTGATTGGCCGCTCATTACGCGCTGTATTTGACCTGAAAAAACTCACAGGTAAGACCCTTTGGATCGATTGCGATGTACTACAAGCCGACGGCGGCACTCGCACCGCATCGATCACCGGAGCTTATGTCGCCGCTCAAATTGCCATCCAGAAACTCATCGCAAAAGGTGAGCTGACCGAAAATCCGTTTAACGAATCCGTGGCCGCGGTATCAGCCGGCGTGTACAAAGGCACCGCCGTGCTCGACCTCAACTATCCCGAAGATAAAAACGCCACCGTCGATGCCAACATCGTCATGACTGGCACCGGTAAATTCGTCGAAGTGCAAAGCTCCGGCGAAGAGGCCACTTACACACGTGAGGAACTCGACGCCCTACTCGACCTCGGCGCCAAAGGCATTAATGAAATCAACAAACTGCAAAACGCCGCTATCGCGGCGGGATTGGAGGGATAATTGTAGCCATCAAACGTGGCGTCCGCGCTTGCGCGGGCCTGCACAACTGGGGCACGCCTACCATGTGGTTGATCACGTGGCGCCCGTGCTTG
>CAZIMR010000123.1:0-4939 GCA_964540215.1 uncultured Puniceicoccaceae bacterium | reverse complement strand
TCGGTTATCAAGGCGTGGACTACGTGAAATTTATTCGCGACTTCGGGGCTTACATTTTCCACGCGCACGTCAAGGACGCATGGTGGGGGCACGGCAACGGCGACGTTGGCGTATTCGGTGGTCATACTGAGTTCGGCGACGCGCGACGCTATTGGGATTTCCGCTCACCGGGTCGTGGCGATGTGAACTTCGAGGAGGTCATGGTCGCGCTGAATGACGTCGCCTACAACGGGCCCCTCTCGATCGAGTGGGAAGATTCCCGCATGGATCGTTTTCACGGCGGAGCTGAGGCCTGCCGCTTTACGCGTAGCCTAGACTTCGCGCCGAGCAACGTCGCCTTCGACGCTGCCTTCGATCAAGAAAAGCAGTAAATTGAAAGGAACATTATGAATTTACATACATTCGCATTTATCCAAAATCTGAATACACCCGAGATCGTCATGATCGGCGGGATCGTGTTGCTCTTTTTCGGCGCAAAGCGCATGCCTGGTCTGTTTCGCTCAGCGGGCAAATCGATCCGCGAATTTAAGAAAGCCACGTCCGGCATCGAACAAGACATTCGCTCCGCGATGGATGTCGATGCTGAGTCGAAGCCAGTTAAGCGCAAGCCGCCCGAACCGACGGCCGAAGCCTAGTTTTTAATAGAGTCTGCCTCAGCTGAACATCTGGGACAGGCTCGTTTTTTTATTTCTGTTCGATACTCCAATGAATACCTCGATTTTTCTTTCTTCGCTTCTGTTGACGTGCTCGCTCAGTGCGGCGTCCAATTGGGTGCCGACCTTTAACGATCAGCCAGTTGCGCCGCATCATCTGCGGGCGATCGAAGCTGCGCTTCCAAGCGTGTCGATCGTCGCTCCAAAAGCAGCGCGTCGTGTGCTGGTTTACAGTGCCACCGCAGGCTATCGTCACGGCTCCATTCCTACTGGCAAGCTGGCTTTAGAGCGACTCGGCGCAGCCACTGGTGCCTACCAAGCAATCGTCAGTGACGATCCCGCCAACTTCGAAGCAGAAGCGCTGAACGACTTCGATGCGGTGATCTTACTCAGCCCGACTCAAGATTTCTTCATGCCTAATAAGAAGCAGCGCAAGGAATTTTCAGATAAAGACTGGGCGTGGTTACAAGCGCGTCATAATCGCTTAGTGGATAATTTGATCGCATACGTGGAGCAGGGCGGGGGACTGGTTGGTATCCACGCGGCTACCGATTCTTGTTATGGTCATAAGGCCTACGGCGAAGCGATGGGCGGCTACTTCAGTGGGCATCCTTGGACTAAAAATATGAACGTAACCATCGTGGTTGAAGACGGTGAGCACGCGATCATGAAGCCAGTGTTCGAGGGGATGAAGGACTTCCGTATTAAGGATGAAATTTATCAGTTTAGACCAGAGCCCTATTCCCGAGATAAGCTCCGTGTGCTGCTGCATTTAGATCCGGCGCGTAGTGATAAGCCAAAGAAAGCACCTGCCCGTGAAGATGGTGATTATGCCGTCTGCTGGGTGCAAAGCGTAGGTGAAGGGCGCGTGTTCTACACTAGTCTCGGGCATAACCATGAGATCTATTCGAATCCACTCATGTTGAAGCACTATCTCGCAGGCATCCAATTTGCGACTGGTGATCTGAAGGCTGACACCACACCGAGCGCTAAGCTTGAAATGCCGAATGTTGCTCCGTGCTGTGGTAGCGATGAATGGCAGTCGCTGTTTGACGGTGAGACCTTGAATGGTTGGACGCAGAATAATGGCACCGCCACCTATGAAGTGCGCGACGGTGTGATCGTGGGACGTTCGGTGTTGAAGAGCCCCAATTCCTTTCTCTGCACCAACAAGACTTACGGCGATTTTGAACTCGAATTTGAGGTAAAGTGCGGTGCGATTAACTCCGGCGTGCAGATCCGTTCCTTGCAGAACGTCGACATCGCGAAAGGCCGCGTGCAAGGGCCGCAGGTTGAGATCGAGCACAGCCCCGGTCAGTCCGGTTATATATATGGCGAGGCGTACAGCGGTTGGCGCTCGCCCGAGCCGCAGTCGAAAGATCCCAAGGTCAATGCACACAGCGTGTTTAAAAATGACACGTGGAACCACTACCGTATTGTAGCAAAAGGGTCTCGTATCCAAACAACGATCAATGGTGAACAGATCGCGGACCTAGATGACCCTGAAAGCTTCCAACAATTCCCACGCGGTTTGATCGGCCTGCAAGTTCATTCGCACAAGGTAGCCGACGTTGAAATCGAATGGCGCAACATTCGTATCCGCGAAATTAAGTAATTTTTTCAATTCCCAATACCAGATACTCATGCAACGTAGAAAATTTATAAAAACCGCAGCGGTCGCCAGTGCGGGTGCATTCATTCTTCCTCGATTTTCGATCGGTCAACCAGGTCCGTCTGCGAATAGTAAACTGAACATCGCACACATTGGTGCTAGTGGTATTGCCGATATGGCTTACAGTGGCTGCAACGGCGAAAATGTCGTCGCACTCTGTGACATCGATAGTCGCCAATTTCCGGCTTCCCCGTGGGCAGTTGATGTGCCGAAGTTTGCCGACTACCGCGTGATGCTCGACAAACTGGGCAAAGAGATAGACGGCGTCTGCATTAACACCCCCGATCATACGCACTTTAATGCGACACTCGGCTGTATGGAGCGCGGTATTCATGTCTGTACCCAAAAGCCACTGACACATAATGTTTGGCAAGCACGCACCCTGCGTAAGGCTAAAGATAAATATAAGGTGATCACTAATATGGCCAATCAAGGTCACACTTACGACGGCATTCGTAAGATGCGTGAGATGTATGAAGCAGATTGCTTCGGCCAAGTGAGCGAAGTCCATATGGGCTTCCCTGGTCCCAATTGGAATGGCAGATATTTTAAAAAGCCCGCGTCCATGCCTTTGCCGGCAGAACCGATTCCAGCTAATATCAATTGGGATCTCTGGCTAGGGCCTGCCGCGGAGCGTCCCTTTAATTCGTTGTATCATCCACTTAAATGGCGCGGTTTTAACGACTTTGGCACGGGGCAATTCGGCGATTGGTTTTGCCACATCGGCGATGGTGCGGTCTGGGTGCTTGATCTGTATGAGCCGACCGTGATCGAATGTGTCGAGCGTGGCCCTGCGATGGAGGGAATGATTCCTGACCACAGTGTCGTGCGTTTCGATTTTCCTGCGCGTGGTAACAAGGTGGCATGTTCGATGACTTGGTCTGATGGTGCGCCCAGCGTCGGCACACCGATTAAATCACCCGACGACTGGGGCTGGGGTAAGGTTCCGAATTCAGGCTCCTTCTGGTATGCGGATAAGGGCAATGCCTTCCTCGATCAACGATCCAACAATCCTCGCTTTAGCGTGAAAGAGCAAATGGTCGCGTTTAAGGAGAGCGGCGGTGTGGCTGAGACATATGATCGTGTCAAAGGCGGTCCGCATCAGGAGTGGGTGCGTGCGATCAAGGGCGATGGCCCCGAGTGCGGTTCTAACTTTGATTATGCTGCTCCGATGAGCGAAGTCGCTCTCCTCGGCGTGCTCGCACAGCGCTTTGGTGGTCGTATCGAGTGGGACTCGAAAAACATGCGCATCACCAATCGTCCTGAGTTGAATGTATTCATTAAAGAACCCATCCGCGCAGGCTGGGAAGCTGGGCAAGACCTTTGGGCTTAATGCCGTTGCGGTATTTAGGTCTTAATTATCCTAAATATAAATTCCTATTCTATTTATTCGTGACGGCTTGCTTGATGAGTTGAGCTGATGCGCTGGGCTGGTTAAAGCAGAAATAGCGATACTTCCTGCAGAATCGTTGAGATTTCGAGGGGCGTGAATGGGTGGCTAGGTGTGTTGTCTTTGCAGAGTTGCTGCCGTGATCAATCGGCGCACCTATTTATCTCCGATCGTAGCCTTCGGCAGTTTGCACTCCGAGGTTCCGCAGCCGCAGTTGGAGCCACCTTTCTTGTTTGGAAAGAAGGTCTTGTACAAATAATAGACCGCGCCAATTACGATGAGTCCGACCAGTATGATTTCGAGGTATTTCATGGGAGGAGGCTATCCCAGTATCTGGAGTCATCGCGCGAGCGCATATCTCCCCGTGGTTTTGAATCGTACATTTAAGCTGTGTATTAAGTAACTAGGATGAGTATATAAAAGAAACTTAGCAGCGAATGCCTTTTTATACAAATAATATACCGACTTGGTAGGTTAGCACAGCCGCAATCCAGGCGACCGCGGTGAGCGCAAAAAAGCTTCCGATCGCCCACCTCCAATTCAGCTCTTGAGCGATGACGGCGAGAGTCGCACCGCATTGCATACAAAGGGCAAAGAACACCATAAGCGAAAGAGCCACCGGAATATTAAACACCGACTCGCCTGTGCGTGGCCCGCTCTCCCATTTAGCCTGTGTGAGTGTATCGCGCAGGTCATTCGACTCCTCGTCGATTTCACCGCCCAGTGCATAGGTAATACCAAGTGTCGAAATGATCACTTCGCGGGCTGGGAAACTTGCCAACACACCGACGGTGATTTTCCAATCATAGCCTGCAGGAGCGAAGACGGGCTGTACAAACTTACCAAATCGCCCCATGTAGCTCTGTTCCAAGTATGCCGCATCGATACGCTTGCAGAGCTCTTCTTCGTCTAAACTTGGATTGCCTGCCTGAGTGGCCACTTCGGCTTGGTAAGAATGGGTGACTGTGGTCTCGACCTCCGCAGAGCGAGGAAAATAGAGCAGCGCCCAAATGATGACAGTCATTGCAAAGATCACCGTGCCTGCACGTATGATGAATTCCTTACCGCTCTCATACATGCGCCAAGCCAAGGTCTTGAAGCGCGGTGCACGATAGGGTGGTAGCTCCATCAAGAATGGCTTTGGCTGTTGGCCTTGATTGAGTGTTTGATTGAGTAACCAGGCGATCGGCGCGGCGAGGAGCGCGCCGACAAAGTGCATAGCAA
>CAZIMR010000122.1:0-4967 GCA_964540215.1 uncultured Puniceicoccaceae bacterium | reverse complement strand
TCACCGTGCGGGCGGCGAGCTACACTCTGGTCACTAAGGCACTCCGCCCGCTACCTGAGAAATGGGCTGGCTTGACGGATGATGATAAGATCTATCGGCAGCGCTACCTTGACTTGATTGTGAATCAAGCGTCGCGCCAGCGCTTCCGCCATCGTGCCAAGATCATTCAAGAGATGCGCAAGTATCTATGGGATCGCAACTTTACTGAAGTCGAAACACCGATGCTACAGAGCGTCGCTGGTGGTGCGGCGGCGCGGCCATTCATCACTCATTCCAACGCCCTCGATTGTCAGTTTTACATGCGCATTGCGCTGGAGCTTTATCTGAAGCGTATGCTTGTTGCGGGGGAGGACCGAGTGTTCGAAATTGGTCGCGTTTTTCGTAATGAAGGGCTATCTCGTCGTCACAATCCTGAGTTCACTATGTTGGAGCTCTATCAGGCATACACCGATTTCCGTGGCATGATGGAGCTGACGCAGGGCTTGATTCAGCACGTCGCCAAGACGGTGATTGGTTCGCTCGAAATCGCTCGTCCAGACGGCACTATTATCAATCTTGATGGTGAATGGCGTGAAGCGAAGTATAAAGATCTCATCATTGAAGCAACGGATGATGCCGAATGGTTCAAGTATAGCCGAGACGAGAAGCTCGCGAAAGCCCGCGCAATGAACATCGAGGTTGATGGCGAACTTGAAGATTACGAGATCACCAACAATGTCTTTGAGAAATTGATCGAGCCGACCTTGATTCAGCCGACTTTCGTGACGCATATTCCTAAGGAGTTATGCCCACTAGCGAAGATCACTGTCGATGACGACAGTACGATCGATGTGTTTGAGTTGTGCATCAATGGCCAGGAAATCGCGCCTGCATATTCCGAGCAGAATGACCCGATCATTCAGCGCAAAATGTTTGCTGAGCAGGTCGGTGAAGAGGTGCAGGATATGGACACCGACTTTCTTAATGCACTCGAGCACGGTATGCCGCCAGCAGGTGGTATGGGCCTTGGCATCGACCGTCTGATTATTTTGCTCACTGGAGCTGAAAGTATTCGCGACACGATTCTCTTCCCAAGCTTGAAGCCACTGAAGGGCGTTGAGTAGTTCGCCATCGAGCCTAGTGTATAAAAAGCCGGATCGTGAATGTGCGGTCAGGTTTTTTGAGTTGTGCTAGATTGGTTCAAGAAGTTGCCACTAAGAGCGTGAAGCCATGTTTTCATTATCGTGAATGGCGTGCGCATTTCGTCACCATATTGATTCGATCGTGGCCATATATATTATCTTAGTTTGTTTTTATCAGCATCCGAGGTGTAGACTAAATTAATGCCAGAATTACCCGAAGTTGAGACGACGCGTCGTGGGATTGCTCCACATGTCGAGGGCCGCCAAATTACTGCGATTATAGTGCGTCACCCGCAGTTACGCTGGCCGATCCCTGATACGGTGCAGCTTGCTGTTGGTGAGCCTGTGATCGCAGTGCGCCGTCGGGCGAAGTATCTACTGCTTGATACGCTGTGCGGCACGATCGTGTTGCACTTGGGCATGTCAGGGAGTCTGACGGTGCAACCATTTGATAAACCCGTCTTAAAACATGATCATTTGGACATCGTTTTGGAGAGTGGGTATTGCCTGCGGCTGAATGATCCGCGTCGTTTCGGTGCATGCCTTTGGCAGGGAGCTGATGAAGCGCCGCTTAAGTTACTGCAAGGGATGGGCCCTGAGCCATTGTCGGATACGTTTGATGGCGAACGCTTGTTTAAGCGGTCGCGTGCGCGCACAGTCGCGGTGAAGAATTTCATCATGACCAATGCTGTGGTGGTCGGCGTGGGTAATATTTACGCCAACGAAGCGCTGTTCATGGCGGGCATTGATCCGCGCCGAGCTGCTGGCAAAGTCAGTCGTGCGCGCTATTTGGCGTTGGGTGACCACATTAAAACCGTGTTGGCTCACGCGATCGAGCAGGGCGGTACGACGCTGCGTGATTTCCTTGGTGCCGATGGCAAGCCTGGCTATTTCAAGATGCAGCTAAAGGTCTATGGCAAAGCGGGTGAACCTTGCCAGACCTGTAGCACGCTAATCCGCTCTGTGATTATTGGTCAGCGAAATAGTTTTTACTGCCCGAGTTGTCAGCGGTAGTCGGTTGGCAGCCGCCAAGTGTTGTAGGACGTACCTCTCGCAGAGGGCGCCTTTGAATTGGCGTGAGAATCAACACGGCCTTTGCTTCGCAAAGAACCGCGTTCTACACCGCCAGTCTTTAACGGCACTAGCTCTTATCAGGTGGCGTCACTAACACGCGGGTTTGTAGGCCCATCAGTCGATCGGAGAATTCTTCACCTTTTGGTGTATTTCTCAGCACGCGTTGCACCATGCCCATCTTGGCGTCGAGATTATCAATCATTGAGACGAAGACTGCTTCTGGTGTCGCAGCCATCGCTGCAGCACCCCATTCTTTCTCCCCCTGATGGCTGAGAATGATGTGTTCGAGGCGTTCGGTCAGATCGGCATTGAGCTTGGACTGAATGGCCGCTTTGCGGGCTATACGGAACCCGATCACGACATGGCCTTGCAAAATGCCAATACGGCTCACTTTCGCAGCAAACTCACCTTCGTATTCTTCCAGTTTACCCATGTCATGCAGGATGATTCCAGCAATTGCGAGGTCGGCGTCGACTTCAGGATAGAGCGGCAGTAGTGCGCGGCAGGCGCGCAGCATGTGGGTGGTGTGCTCCAGTAGGCCATTGAAATATGCATGGTGCATGCTCACGGCGGCGGGGCATTTACGGAAGCGTTCGCCCATCTCATCCAACACGCGTTGCACGGTTTCTTTAAGTTTAGCGTGCTCGATCGCTTCAACGCCTTCCAAAATGTGCGCCCACAGTTCCTCTTCGGATTCTGGCGGCGTTTCCACCAGATTCGCCATCATGCCCTCCGCTTCGGCCTCTTCAGCTTCGATGACTTCAGCTGCTTGTAGTTTGGGCGAGAAGCGTTCCCTATAATATTCAGTCTTACCCGCGAGGCGCACGATTGAACCTTCCGCGACCGGATCGAGTGCCTTGAATACATCCGAATCACCAAAGCAGTTGGCATTGAAACTACCACTGCCATCGCCTAACTCAACACTGAGGAAGGGGTTGCCGTTCTTTGCGGTCTTGGTCGTCTTGCGGCGGAGAATAAGAATGCTGCGGAAGAGTGCGGCAATGTTGACGTCGATTTCCTTGAGCTCCTGGACGGTTTTATAATCGGACATGGCAGGACTCTGTGCTGAGTGGAGGTGAAAGTGAAGGTGAAAGTAGTGACTATGCTTCCGACGTTTACGCTTTTCCCTCTTCGGCCATTTCACGGAAGAAGATGCTGGTCTTACCCACGCCACCGATATGCTCACAACTGCGCGTCTTGGCAATGTCTTCGCAGTATTCTTTGATCTTGGGGCGATCCGCTTCAAAGCGGATCTTGATGAGGCCGTTTTTTGCCAGTGCGGTCTCGATTTCATTCGAAACCGTCAGGCTGAGGCCCTGCTTGCCGATATGCAGATGCGGCTTGAGTCGTTGGCCGATGCCGCGGAGTTCTTTTTTTTCGGCGCTAGTGAGTCGTGTGATTTCTTCCATGATGGAGGGAACATCGAACATCGAAGCCCGAACGTCGAACTTTGAATTTCAGGGGAATGAAATTATTCACACTCTATTTCAAAGTGAATTTGATGCGCCTACAGCTCGTTTAAATCTTGCGAGCATGCCGCCGCTTATACCCGAATGCGCCAGCCACGACTAAAACTGAGCCGAGCATTAAGAGATGATCGGGTGATGCGAGTACATGTTGGACTGTTTGCAGGCTATCGGTCATGTGGCCTGTGGCATGACCACTGGCAGTTGTAGCGACAGAGAAAACAGCGAGCAAAGTAGCTAAATAATGTTTCATGCGATCCTGTTGAGCTGATTTCGTGCCGATTGCAAATTGTAAGCCAATTGAGCTTATAAAAATAAAACAGCGTGATCGGAGCTTATGCTCTAATCACGCTGTTGGTAAAATGCTCACTGCCTAAGCTGGGGCGTTCGTCGGCTCGACGTTTATGCTGTGGGCGTTTCTTCTTTGGGGTCTGGCAAGGTCTTGTTGGCGATATTCTGTAATAGCTCGCCCATGAATTCAGCTGGGGTCTTGAGGCCTTCGAGTGCCTTGTTGGCGCGCGAGTTGACTTTGACCAGACCTTGTTCGGCTTCTTGCTTACCGAGAACGAGGAAGTTGGGTACTTTGTCTATGTGCACCTTGCGGATCTTGGCGCCGAGCTTATCGGCGATCGCGTCGACGGTGACGCGGATTTTGGCGGCCTTGAGGAGTTTTTCGATTTCACGTGCTTGCGGAACGAGATCGTCATTCATTGGCAAGATGCGAACTTGCTCGGGTGCCAGCCACGTCGGGAAGCTGCCGGCGAAGTGCTCGATCAATACACCACAGAAACGTTCCATTGAGCCGAACGGTGCGCGGTGAATCATCACGGGGCGGTGCTTTTCGTTGTCAGCGCCGATGTAGTTAAGGTCAAAGCGCTCGGGGAGATTGTAGTCGACCTGTACGGTGCCGAGTTGCCATTCGCGGCCGATCACATCCTTAACCACGAAATCGATTTTCGGGCCGTAGAATGCGGCTTCGCCGGGTTCTTCGATATAATCGACATCGAGTGTCTTCGCGGCCTCACGCAGCGCCTCCTCAGCCTTGTCCCACTTTTCGGCATCGCCGACGTATTTAGTGGAATCGGGGTCACGTAGGCCGATGCGCACACGGTAGTCGCTCATACCGAGGGTGTTGAACACGAGTTTGACCAGATCGAGGCAGCCTTTGATTTCTTGGCCGATTTGATCTTCGGTGCAGAATAGATGGGCGTCGTCTTGCGTGAAGCCACGCACACGAGTCAGGCCGTTGAGTTCGCCGGATTGCTCCCAGCGATACACGGTGCCGAATTCAGCCAGGCGCACCGGC
>CAZIMR010000121.1:0-4982 GCA_964540215.1 uncultured Puniceicoccaceae bacterium | reverse complement strand
TGCCGCTCTACCCGGTGGCAGCGACTTTCCGGTGGACTTCATTGTCGCCTCCACTGCGGAGCCCGAAGAGATCCTAGAATTTGTGCAGCAAATTCACGACAAAGCAATTGCCAGCGGTCGCTTCGCCTTTCCGCCGATTATCGATACTAAGATCGACCAACCACAGACTCAATTCGTGATTGATCATGATATGGTCAGCTCGCTCGGACTCGATCAACGCGCCATCGGTGCCGACCTCGGCGCACTCATCGGCGGCGGTTATGTGAATCGCTTCAATATAGACGGGCGCAGCTATAAAGTGATCCCTCAAATCAAACGGGCTGGACGCCTGAATGCCGATCAACTGCAAGACATCTATATCAAAGGCCCGGAAGATAAGTTGATCCAGCTCAGCACTGTCGCCACACTCGAAGACAGTGTACAGCCACGCTCTCTCAATCGCTTCCAACAATTTAACGCTGTGAAAATGAGCGGCGTCTATATGGGGCCACTCGACCAAGGCCTCCAGTTTCTCGAAGACACCGCCGCCGAAATCTTGCCTGATGGCTATCGCGTCGACTACGATGGCGAGTCACGCCAACTGCGCACCGAGGGCAATAAATTCCTGCCCGCGTTCTGTCTCGCGCTGGTGCTAATCTTTATGGTGCTCGCCGCGCAATTCAACAGCTTCCGCGACCCCTTTATCATCCTGCTCGGTTCGGTGCCACTGGCAATGTTTGGCGCATTGATCTTTACCTTCTTGAAAATGCTCAGCCCGAGCGTGCCCTTCTGGACCGATGGCTGGACGACTACGCTAAATATCTACTCCCAAGTCGGTCTAGTCACCCTTGTCGGCCTAGTCGCCAAGAACGGTATTTTAATCGTCGAATTCGCCAACCAACTACAGCGTGAAGGCAAAGCAAAGCTCGATGCGATTTTAGAAGCCAGCGAAGTGCGACTACGCCCTATTTTAATGACTACGGTCGCTACCGTAGCGGGTCACTTCCCGCTGACACTGGTCACAGGTGCAGGTGCTGAAGCACGTAACTCGATCGGCCTCGTGCTCGTCGGCGGCATGGCAATTGGCACGCTGTTTACGCTGCTCTTTCTACCTTCCATCTATATGCTCATTGCCAAAGATCAAAAAAGCGGTGCGACGGAAATTGAGATCGCCTAGGCTTTAAAATTCGTAGGGGCGAACCTTGGCCTAGACCATCTCAAACACCACCGCAGTGGTATTATCCTTACCGTCAGTCTGCACCGCTTCGGTGACTAGCATTTCGGCTGGCGTGCCCTTAAGATGTGGCGCTGGATTACGAATGATCCGCTCCATTCCCCGGTTAAACAACCCTTCGACTAATCCATCGGAGCAAATTAAAAAACGATCCCCAGACTCATAGCCGATCGCGCCAAACTGCGGATTTAGGTTCTGATTCTTCCCGCCAAGTACTTGCTGCAGGGCATTACGCCCCGGGTGGCTACGCACCGCCGTTTCAGTTAGTTGCCCATCACGCTGCAACCATCCGACATGCGTGTGATCATGGCTCACTTGATTAATTCCCCCCGCCTTGGGTAACTGATAAATGCGACTATCACCCACATGCGCAAAATAGAGCCACCCTGGGCTCACCCAGCAAAGACTCAAGGTAGCACCCATACCTTGCAGCTCTTTATAACTGAAACCCAGGTGCGTCAGTTCGGCGTGGATCTGATCGAACAACTCACTTAAAATACCCTGAAAGCCGACTTCGATATCCTCAGCCGCCGTGCGGAAAATCTGCGGCAATAATCGGGTGATTTTATCGATCGCTATCTGACTGGCAAAATCACCAGCCTGGGCTCCCCCCATGCCGTCGCTGACGGCAAAAATAAAATCATTCGCCTTGAGATCCGCTACGCCGTATTTACCGAGACGCTTGACCCCTTCACCATCAACCGCCAGCAAAAGAAACGAATCTTGGTTGTCTTTTCGAAAACGCCCAACATCGGTCTGGCCAAACCACCGCACTGTCTCTGCCGAATCTGCTATTTTATCTGCCATACTATGCTTTCCACTCATCACGATTTGGATTCGACTGCATTTTAGGTGAAGGCGGGTAGCCCGGCTCTAGAATGGTAGCAAACTCGAAATCAATCACACAAAACCGGCCAAGCTGCGTATTATAGGTAATATTACGCAACTCTGCATCATCATGACGTACGCCGTATTGCTCGAGCTCCGAAAAGATCTGCTTCTTCTTCTCATCACTCACATGATCGACGAGCTTACCACAGTTACTCGTCACCAAATACAGCCCATCATCTTCCTTTTCGATGATTTGCGGCACAAAAGTGCAGCCATGCTTCTGCAGAAAGTCCAACACTCGTACTTCGTTATCATAGCGTTCACGCGCCTGCGGACCCTTAAACGTCTTATGCACACGCCCATCATAACCGATATGAACGACTGCCCGCGCAGTATTTTTAGCCTCATGCATATAATATAGGTTCAATTTGAGCCTCCTGCCTTCGATTTGGCAAGAACTCGTCGGGATTCTGCTCAGATTTATTAAATCGTGGCCAAAAAAACTTGCGAAGCCTTGTCTGGCACGCATTTTGCTTAATTCGTATGTCTCTTAAGATGAAGTCAATTTGTTCACGCATTTTAAGGAACTGCTTAATTAGACAATCAAACGACAACACATTCACAAATTATTATGGCTAAAATCAAACTAGAATACCTCTGGCTCGACGGTTATACACCCGTCGCAAACATTCGTGGCAAGACATGCGTCAAAGACGGTGATCTCAGCACATGGTCGCTCGGCGACTGCCCTTCTTGGGGCTTCGACGGAAGCTCGACTCAACAAGCGGAAGGTAGCAGCTCTGACTGCATCCTAAAGCCAGTAGCATGCTACCCTGACAGCACACGTAAGAACGCTTTCCTCGTCATGTGTGAAGTCATGAACCCAGATGGCACTCCTCACCCTTCCAATGCGCGTGCGACCATCGCCGAAGACAAAGGCCTCTGGGTCGGTCTTGAGCAAGAATACTTCCTCCTCCAAGACGGCCGCTCACTCGGTTGGCCGCAAGAAGGTTTCCCAGCACCACAAGGTGAATACTACTGTGGCGCAGGCTACTCTTCAGTCGGCGAAATCGCTCGTGCGATCGTTGAAGAGCACCTCGACATCTGCCTCGACGCAGGCATCAACCACGAAGGCATCAATGCTGAAGTGGCGAAGGGCCAATGGGAATTCCAAGTATTCGGTAAGGGTGCACACAAAGCCTGTGACCAAAT
The DNA here is from genome assembly GCA_964540215.1 of uncultured Puniceicoccaceae bacterium. GTDB lineage: Bacteria > Verrucomicrobiota > Verrucomicrobiia > Opitutales > Coraliomargaritaceae > Lentimonas. Next base: position 1,726 of record CAZIMR010000121.1, on the reverse strand, counting down.
CTGGGTCGCTCGTTACATCCTTCAGCGCCTCTGCGAAAAGTATGGCGTCGATGTCGAATACCACTGCAAGCCTTACTCAGGCGACTGGAACGGTTCTGGCATGCACTGCAACTTCTCAACAGACTACATGCGCGACACTGGGGGTAAGGATTACTTCCTCAAGCTCATGGACAAGTTCGAAGAATACAAGGACGAGCACATCGCTGCGTACGGACCTGATAATCACATGCGCCTCACCGGTCTCCACGAAACACAGTCCATCGACAAGTTCTCTTGGGGTGTTGCTGATCGTGGTGCTTCAATCCGCGTCCCACACGGCTTCGTCGTTGACGATGCATACAAGGGCTACCTTGAAGACCGTCGTCCAAACTCACAAGGCGACCCTTACCAAATCGTTTCCCGTGTCTCCAAGACAGTTGCGGAAGCCGAAGCTGCCTTCAAATAAGTCGACGTACTTTTTTTCTAACCAACGCCACTCTTCAGGGAGTGGCGTTTTTTTGTGCCTATTCCAAAAAATCCTAGGCCTAATCCCCAAAACTGATAATTAAGAGTAGGATTAAAAACTTAAGTTAGAGTAAACCTAAATCTCCGCAGTGCAGCTCTCCTGTAAAATCGCCCTCACCTCCACACCTACCATCCTCCTGAGTGAAATCCAAATCGTAGATGGACAAGACTACCCATCCTCCTAGCATTCCAGCCATTGAACTCACTTCAAAATATTGCGATCTCCGCTTCCGCCGGTTCAGGTAAGACCTATACCCTCACCAATCGCTTCATTTACTTGCTGCATGCCTTTGAGCAACCAGAGCGTATTATCGCCCTGACGTTCACACGCGTCGCCGCGGGTGAGTTCTTTCATAAGATCATCGAAAAGCTGTGCGATGCCGCCGAAGATCCAATCAAAGCCGCCTCGCTCTCAACAGAACTAGCAATCACTGCCGACTGCGCGCGCTATCACCACCTGCTACACTTGCTGATCCACAGCATGCACCAGCTCAACCTGCAGACGCTCGACAGCTTTTTCTTCCGCGTCGTTTCTAGCTTCGCACTTGAGCTCGGCCTCTCTGGGAGTCTCAAACTACTCGACGAAAGCAGCGAACCACGCATGCGCAACCAAGTGCGCGACAGCATCGTGCACCGCCCCGGCGAACTCACCACCGAGCTCAACGAATTTTGGCACGCTTTTAAACAAGCCACCTACGGACAAGAGGCACGCAGCATTGAGAAAGTCGTCTCCGAGTTCATCGAGCAGCTGTACGCACTCTACCTCGACACCCCCGATGCCGATCACTGGGGACAGGCCGCCACGATCTGGCCGCAAGGTTGCCCGTGGCAGACCAGTGTCGCACCCGACTGGGAGCAGTTGGCCAACAATCTACTCGCCGCCCTCCCTGACGATCTCAGCAAATCACAGACCAACGATTTCAACTCCGCGGCCGCCGCGATTCGCCACTACGGCGGCAACGAAAAACTCAACACATTACTCAACAATGCACTGGCAGCCGCACCCGACATTCTCGCAGGGCAAGCGACTATCAAAGTACGCAAACAGCTACCAATTAGCGGCCCACTCTGCCATGCCCTCGCCGACTGCTTGCGCGCAATCGTCTGGCACCACCTAAAACGCGCCCTTGAAAACACCCAAGGCGTGCACCGTATCCTTCAAGCCTACCACGACAACTACGACCGTATCGTGCGCCGCCCCGGACGCCTCGCCTTCGCCGAT
>CAZIMR010000120.1:0-4987 GCA_964540215.1 uncultured Puniceicoccaceae bacterium | reverse complement strand
AAATTTCTAGTTTCAATCAATGCCAAGAGTAGTCCGCAGACCGAGCTGCCGCTGAGCATTGAGATCCAGTTGCCGCGGTCAGAACCTCGGCTGGTAAGAATTCCCAGCAGAAAGACACCGAGCATAGCGCCGTAGGTAATGCTGCCAACTTTGAAGGTCAGCCATAGAAAGCCTGCAGCATCTTTGAGCGCCCATGCTGTGAGGGCGAGCGCCACGCCGAAGATCGATACGAAAATACGTGACAGGCGCAGTCCGGCTTGGTCGCTGGTTTGCTTCTTCAAGAGCGGGCGGTATAGGTCCACTAAGGCGGAAGAGCTGAGCGCCCCCATCGTAGAATCGAGGCTCGACATGGCTGCGGCAAGGACGCCCACGAGCAGTAAACCTCTTAGGCCGCTCGGTAGTTGGGTGCTAATGAACCAAGGGAAGACCTTGTCGGCCGTCACGGAGCTACTGCCATCCGCGAGCACCGTCATTGGCAGGCTAGCATCGGCATGCACTTGATAAAAGGCAAATAGTGCCACACCGACAAATAGAAAGAGTGCCGCGATCGGGATCGAAATGAATCCACTGAGGATGACGCTGCGCCGTGCCGCGCCCACATCTTTGCATGTGAGCATGCGTTGCGTCATATCTTGGTCAGTGCCGAACGCAGCCGTAGTGCTGATAAAACCAAAGATTGCAGCGATCCAAAATAGCTTCGGATCATTGAGCCAGCCGAGTAGGCCGGCATCGCTATCGGTCGGACTGAAGCGGAAAATATTAAACCGACCGTTGGCAGCACCGATTTCACTAATAGTGCTCCACCCGATACTTTGGCCAATATATAAGATCAATGCGAGTCCGCAACTGATGAAGACGATGGCCTGCAGTACATCCGTCCAGATGATCCCACGAATGCCGCCACCGCCGGTGTAAATAATCGCGACTAAAGTGAATATTGCGATGCAGATGGTAAAGGGCACATCTAGGATCAAGCTGAGTCCTGTCGCAGCAATCATCAAGCGCACCGCAGAAGCTAGCAGCCGTGTGATAATGAAAAAAAGAGTTGCGGTATAACGCGTGCCATTCCCGAACCGTTTGGCGAGGAATTCGTAGATTGTTAAACTCTTGGCCGCGTAGAAGGCGCCTAAAAAGACGAAGGCGATGAAAATACGAGCGAGAAAGGAGCCCACGCCAAATTGTAGGTAGCCCATATTTTCGGCAAATCCGACGCCAGGCGTGGCAAGGAATGTCGCTGCGCTGACTTCGGTCGCGACGATTGAACCGAGCACCGCGAGCCACGGCATTTGTCGGCTTGCAGAGATGAAGTCGTCCGCGCCTTTATTGCGCCGGGCATGATAGAGCCCAACGCCTATTACCGCAGCGAAGTAGAGTAAGACGATGAGTCCGTCGAGTGGGGTAAGTTTCGCAAACACAATGCAACGAAGGGATTAGAGAACGCAGAATAACTGGATTCCCTAATCAATGATATTGGGGACGAATAATGTTCAAGGTGAGTGATTCAATGACAACAGAGGGTAATCGAGGTACCGCAACTGTGGGTAAGCAATAGCGTGCGCAACGCGTGCGTTGACGAGTTCGATTCGTTTACGCTTTAGAGGGGGCTATTCTTAATGTCGTAGATGTAGCCAACACCGTGCACCGTTCGGAACGCATCGAGGGTGAGGTCGTGGCGTTTGTAGAGATCGCGGATTTTTACGATGTACTGATCGAGTGACCGACTGCGTACGTCGGCATGTATCCCCCAGACTGAATGAATTAAGCTCTTACGTGTCAGCACGATGTTTGAGTGTGTGGCCAAGAAAGAGAAGATGCCGAGCTCTTTTCGACCAATGGTTTCGGTTAAATCATCCGGAAACTGCACTTCTAGGCGCTGCGGGTCGATTACCGCGCCGCAAAAAGAAAATGATTCGTCAGTGGTCGTTGCATTGTGAGTGATTTTTGAGTCGTTGAGCGTTTCGACGCGACGCAGCACTGCATTGATACGTGCGATCAGCTCGGGATAGCTAAAAGGTTTAGTGATGTAATCATCGCCGCCCATATCGAGCGCCTTTATTTTTTTAAGTACAGCGTTTTCTCCTGTTAGAAAAATGACTGGAGTGTTGATCTCACGTTTGCGCAAGTCATCCATCAGGGCAAACCCGGTCGAGTCGGGTAGGTACACATCCAGCAGCAGTAAGTTTGCAAAGTTGTTTTTTAGGTAACGCGCAGTGTGTGCCGCGTCGTTGCAGATCTGGCTTTGCATGCCAGCTAATTCCAAGTGAATGGCGATCACAGCGGCGAGGTCGCGGTCGTCCTCAGCGATGACGATGAGTGGTTTGGGTTGATTATTCATATTAAGAAGTAAATAGAGAAAAGTCTTCTAACACTTGTGCGGCATGTGTCTCGGGTTTGACTTTAGGGTAGCTTGCCAAAATGGTGCCGTCTGCGGCGATTAGGAAGGACATCCGATGAATGCCATCATAGATACGGCCCATGAATTTCTTCTCGCCGTATACGCCAAAGGCACTCGCTAATTCAAGCTCAGTATCAGCAATTAGAGGAAAAGGCAGTGCGTATTTGTCTTGGAATTTTTGGTGTGAGCGCTCGGTATCTTTGCTTACGCCAATGACTTTTAGGCCAGCCGCACCAAAGTCAGCCCAAGCATCGCGGATCGCGCAGGCTTCTTTCGTGCAGCCCGGTGTGTCGTCTTTCGGGTAAAAATAGATCAGATAGGGGCTAGTGATTTCACTGCTATGAATCGTGGCCTCGCCTTCTAAATAGCTAAATACAGGTGCTTTTTGTCCTGAAGACAGTGGTGTCGGAGAGGGCATGATAGGATGATTTAAAATCAAAATTATAAGTTATATTTGAAAAGATTTTTTTACAATTAGTTATTTTCTATTTCCTGTGGACTAATTAGCGGAATTTTTCCTTGTGCCAGCGACATCCTGCATCAAGTTCACTTTCCCTATGGAAAAGACACCATTACTCATGCTCGGATTGCCTAAGGGCAGTCTTGAAGATTCCACAATTAAGCTTTTTGCCAAAGCTGGTTTCGGTATCACAAAGAGTTCCCGCTCGTATCGTCCCTCTTTTGACGATGCAGAGTTGGACGGTCGCTTCGTGCGCGCTCAAGAAGTGAGTCGCTACGTTGAGCACGGATATTTTGATTGCGGCCTGACGGGTCAAGACTGGGTGCGTGAGAACGCCTCTGATGTGGTCGAAGTGTGTGATTTGGTTTACAGTCGTGCATCGAATCGCCGCTCGAAGTGGGTGATTGCTGTACCAGCAGCTTCGCCAGTGCAGACTGTGCAGGATCTGGAAGGCAAGCGCATCGCCACTGAGGTCATTAATATCACTGGCCAATACCTGAAAGACAACGGAGTGAATGCCGAAGTTGAATTCTCTTGGGGCGCGACTGAAGTGAAGGTGCCGGATCTGGTCGATGCGATTGTAGATCTTACGGAAACTGGTAACTCGCTGCGTGCAAACAATCTGCGTATCGTCGATACACTCCTTCATACCAACACTGTGCTGATCGCCAATAAGGCGGCTTGGGCAAACCCCGCGAAGCGCAAGAAAATTGAAAATATCGCGATGCTGTTGCAAGCGGCGCTTGAAGCCCACTCGAAGGTGGGCTTAAAGCTTAACATCGAGAAAGTGAAGCTCGGTGCGCTTCTCGAAGAATTGCCAGCCCTGCGTAATCCAACAATCAACCGCCTTACTGACGAGACATGGGTCGCGATCGATACGATTATTGATGAGAAGCTCTCTCGTGAGCTAATTCCGGCATTAAAGGCGCATGGCGCGGAGGGGATTATTGAGTACCCGCTGAATAAAGTCGTTTATTAATTGCAGTGTATGGCAGGTGGAACTCCAACTGATCGCACTGTACGTATCGGACTGATTCAGGTCCGTGAGCAAGGATCCACGACGGCTAATCTCGCCTATACGATTGATAAAATAAGGGAGGCTGCAGCTGTCGGCGCGCAGATTATCTGCACGCAGGAGCTGTTTACTTCCCCTTATTTTTGCCGCACTCAAGATCCGGAGCTATTCGATCTTGCAGAGCCCGTTCCCGGCCCCACCACTGATGTCCTTGCAGCAGTGGCAGGAGAATTGGGGGTGGTTATTATTGGATCGCTATTTGAGCGACGCGCTTCAGGCGTATACCATAACACGGCTGCGGTGATTGATGCCGATGGCACGTATCTCGGCAAGTATCGCAAGATGCACATCCCGCAGGATCCAGGCTTTGAAGAGAAATTCTACTTCACGCCTGGTGATCTGGGTTACAAAGTGTGGGACACACGTTTTGGTAAAATTTCGGTGCTGATTTGCTGGGACCAATGGTATCCAGAAGCTGCTCGTTTGGCAGCGCTCGCAGGAGCGGAGATTCTATTTTATCCGACCGCGATTGGTTGGCTTTCTGAGGAGAAGGCCAAATTAGGTGCAGCCCAACACACTGCCTGGGAGACCGTGCAACGCGGACATGCGGTAGCCAATGGATGCTACGTGGCGGCTGTCAATCGCATTGGCACCGAAGGTGGCACTGAATTTTGGGGGCAATCTTTTGTGTCCGATTTTTATGGTCAGGTGCTGGAGCGCGCAGCAGTCGATGCGGAAGCGCTGGTCTTGGCGGATTGCGATTTGAAAGCACTGGAAGATATGCGTCGAGATTGGCCCTTCTTCCGTGATCGTCGAATCGATAGCTTCGATGGCTTGACTAGCCGAATGATCGACCAAGATTAAGCCCGCCAATCGTTTTGCTGCTGTAATTAATTTGCGTAAAGACACGCATCATTTAGGAAATTTTAAAAATGAACGCCCCGTGCACGCCCAAAGGATTAGGCTATCGCTTCCCAGCTGAATGGGAGCCGCAGGCAGCGGTATGGTTCGCATGGCCAACGCGAGACGATCTGTGGGCGGGCGTCTTACCGCAGGTGCGTGAGCAGCTCGCGACGCTCTATGTGCTCGCCGCTCGTTTTCAACCGGTGTGTGTGCT